>CAYMAB010000015.1:0-2049 GCA_964388345.1 uncultured Candidatus Saccharimonadales bacterium | reverse complement strand
CGACGTGGCCAGCGCCAAGGTGGTCGCCCTCTCGGCCGAGCAGACCGTCGCCAATACTCTGGGTATTCCAATCAACTACTATGTGAAGACCGACTTCACCGGCCTCTCTAATCTGGTGGACGACGTCGGTGGTCTCGATATCACCGTTACCAGCCGTCTGTCCGATCCCGAGTACCCCTGCGCCGGCAATGAGGGGAAGGTCTGTGGGCTGGATCTGGAGCCGGGCAGCTACCATATGAACGGCGCCACCGTCTTAGAGTACGTTCGTTGCCGCAAGGGCACCTGCGGCAACGACTTCGGCCGAGCGGCTCGCCAACAAGCCGTCATCACCAAGCTGCGCGACGCCGTGGCCCGCCCACGCATCTACCTAAATCCGAAGACCGATGCGGCCATCATCTCGACCGTCCGCCGCTATATCCAGACGGACCTGAGCATTAACGACATGGTGACGGTGGCGGGCGAGATGCACCGTGCGCCTGCCACCACCAATGTCGTCTTCTCAACCGCGCCGGGCGGCCTACTGACCGGCATTTCGGGCTCTAGCGACCTCGCCCCGATCGGCGGCTCGTTCGCTCAAATCCAAGCTCGCGCCCAAAACATCTTTAGCCAATAAGTCATAATCGGGCCAAGCGGTCCGGCCGCCGTGATCGTCGCGGTGGCTTCGTCTAGTGGTGGCCCAAGAACCAAAATAACGGCTTTGGAAAGCCGTTATTTTGGGGGGAATAGTTGGGTTTTTATTTTGAGTACTTTTTTTATACAGGTACCTAATAACACTTTAGGCATCCGCAAAAGGACTGTCAAGACTATTTTGGAAAAATCTTTTGCTTACTTGGCCGGCCGGCCTTTGATGGCCCGTCCAACGTCGCGTTCGGCTTGCCGCGCTTTGAGGCTGGCGCGCTTGTCGTAGCGGCGCTGACCGCGGCCGATACCGAGCTCAACTTTGACGAGCCCGCGCTCTTGGCCGATGGCCAGCGGCACGACGTTTAGGCCGGCCCCGCGAGCGGCGTCGAGCTCGCCCAACTGGCGGCGATGCAGCAAGAGCTTGCGCCGCCGGTCGGGCGCCTCGCCGGGCGCGGTGGCGTTTTGGTAGGGCGTGACGTGGGCGTTGTTTAGGTAGGCCTCACCAGCGAAGAGGCTGACGAAGCTGCCCTTGAGGCTGACGTGGCCGAGCTTGATGCTCTTGGTCTCGGCGCCGGATAGGACGATGCCTGCCGTCAGGCGTTGCTCGATGGCGTAGTCGAAGCGGGCTCGCTTGTTGGCGGCGATCACTTTCATGACGTTATTATAATGGTTACAGGAGAAAACTGATATAATGAGCCCATGCAGAAGCCAGACTTAGCGGCTCTCGTCACCGAGGCCTGCCAAGATCAGTTTAATGAGAGCCTGCCGGTCAAGCTGGAGTCGGTGCCGTCCGGCGAGGGTGACCTTGGCACCGGCGTGGCGCTCGGCTTGGCCCAGCGTTTGGGTCGGCCGCCACTCGAGGTGGCTCAGGCCTTGGCCGATCGGATCAAGCACGCCGATATCGAGCGGATCGAAGTGGTGGCACCTGGCTATCTCAACTTCACCTTCACTGGTGCCTATTGGGCCGAGCAGCTGGCGGCGATCGATCAGAGTTACGGACGCCAGAAGCTCGGGCAGGGCACCAAGGTGCAGGTCGAGTTCATCTCGGCCAACCCGACCGGCCCAACCACCATCGGCAATGCCCGTGGCGGCTTCGTTGGCGATACACTGGCCCGAGTGCTCGATTACCTTGGGTATGAGGTGACGCGCGAGTACTACTTCAACAACGCGGGCACCCAGATTGGCAAGCTGGTCGAGTCGGTCAAGGTCTCGGCCGGCGCCATCAAGGTCGACGACGAGCAGGTCCAATACCGCGGTGCCTATATCGAAGAGTTGGCGGCCGAATTTAAGGATAAGGTCGGTCACGTCTCGGATCAAGAACTGGCCGACTTACTGACGGCTGCGATCCTAGAGCGCTATATCAAGCCGGCCGTCGCCAAGATGGGCATCGATTTTGATGTCTGGTTCAACGAACGTGATTTGATCACT
>CAYMAB010000014.1:0-9061 GCA_964388345.1 uncultured Candidatus Saccharimonadales bacterium | reverse complement strand
GGCGCGGGTGGCGGTGGTGCGGCCGCTACCGGGGCCGGCGTCGCCTTGATCGCTGCCTTGCTGGCCGCGACCGGCTTGGTAAAGCTAACCGCCAGCGTGGCCCGCGGCGACTGAGCGCACGGAGGGGTGGTAAAGTACGAGGACTGAACGTAGTAGGCATCGTCGAAGCAAGCGACGATCGTAGCGGTACCGACCGTCGCCGATTTGATGGTGACGGTGGTGTAGCCAGTAGTGCCGGTGTCAAAGTCGGTCCTAGACAGCGTTCCCACGCCGGTAAGCTTTAGGCTGACGGGGCTGTCGCCGCTGTCCTCCGTCCCCTGTATGGTGCCGCCTGCTCCACCATATTCGATGCAGTGCGCCAGTGAATCGACCCAAAAGTCTTCTGAGTCTGTGGTGTCTCCGGGTGGTAGAGGAGTGCCTCGGTGGCAGATGTAGTAAAACGAGTGCAGCGTTATCGTGATGGTGCTGGCGTTATCGGCTGGAGCCGAGCTGCGCGAGGCCGTCATCGCTAGGGCGTCGGGGCCGGGACCGCCGGCATGGCTCTTCCAAACGATGTAGCCGCCGACGGCCACTACCAGCGCCGCCACCAGTACCGCTAAGCGCTTATTGACTCGGATCTTGCTCTTGATGGTTGGCTTCTTCGGCATTGAGGTGAGTTACGTTACTTCGTTTATAGCCGCTTACTGCCAGACTGTCAAACCGCTTGTGCTTAGCTGTGATACTGCCTCGGGTGCATTGTCACGAGGGCTAGAAATTACTTTATATGTAAACTATTTAGAACTTGAGGTAGCGGGCTAGGCGCTCGATCAGGTCGGGCTGGCGGTCTTCCTCTGGCAAGTAGGCGCCGAGAGCCTCGACGATGGCGTCGTGCTGGGCGTCGTCGAACAGGATCGTCAGCCGGGGCATGAAGCGCTTAGTGGGCTCGAGATCGATGACGTGCCACGCCACATCTTGGATGACCGAGAACGATTTGAACGAGTCGAATGGGTAGTTCTTGGTGTCGATCTGAATACCGTCGTCGGTGATGGCGTAGTTGAGGACGCGCGGCGGCTTGTTGGCGTAGACGACGAGCGCCACCGCCATGACGATGAAGACGCCGATGCTGAGCCATTGGTGGGTCAGGGCGGCCACGGCGATCAAGACGGCGATGATGGCGAAGAGGCCGAGGTGCCAAGCGATCCGTTTATCGTGGTGCACGTACTCCGAGGCCTGCCACGTCAACGCGGTGGGATCGACCGGTACCGGTGGGGGAGTCGGCGTTGCGGGCGCGGCAGCCGGTTGGCTCGGCACAACCACTTGACCGGGTTGATTCGGGCTTGACTGAGTAGGGGAGTCCATAGCCTGATTATGCTACAGCGGCCTGAATGGGGCAAGGATGGTGTTGGCGGAGGGGGTGGGATTCGAACCCACGGTCACCTTGCGGAGACTCCGGTTTTCAAGACCGGTGCACTCGTCCACTATGCGACCCCTCCAACTAGGTCAGAGTATACGGTCGGACTCCTGATTTCAAGTCGAGGTCTAAGCCGTGCGGCGTTGGTACTGGCGGATGGCCAATGGTACGAAGATGATCAAGAGGCCGGCGCACCAAGCCAGCAGCTTCCAAGTGGCACCGCCATCGGGCACACCAAGCGCGAGGTGGCGCGAGGCATTGGCGACGAAGGTGACGGGTTGGTTGCGCACGAAGGCTTGGAGCCACGACGGCATGGTCTGAACCGGCACGAAGACGGCGCTGGCGAAGGTGAGGGGGAAGATGAAGACGAAGCTGGCCAGCTGAGCCGTCTCGGCGTCGTTGACGGCCATGCCGATGAGCGCGAAGACCCACGACAGGGTGTAGCCGAAGAGCACGCCGACGCCGATCATGCCGAGAGCCGCCAGTACGCCGTTCTGGAAGCGGAAGCCGAGCAGATAGCCGACGGTCAGCATGATGAGGATAACGGAGAGGTTGCGGACGGCGTCGGAGAGGGTGCGACCGGCTACGACGGCCAAACGGCTCATCGGCAGCGAGCGGAAGCGGTCGATGATGCCCTTACCCATGTCCTCGGCTAGGCCGATACCGGTCTGGACGCCGCCGAACATGACCATCTGAACGAGAATACCGGGCAAGAGAAAGTCGATGTACTTACCACCCGGCAGATGCGTGCTAGAACCGAGCGCGCCGCCGAAGACGTAGTTGAAGAGCAAGAGGAACATGATCGGCTGGATCGAGGAGAAGAAGAGCAGGCGGGGGAGACGGATGTAGCGCATTAGGTTGCGCTTGGTGATGATCCAAGTGTCGCGCACGCCGGCGAGGATTGGTTTGGCTAAGTTCATCGACCGCGTCTCCCGTGGGCGGCCGGCACCGGCGTCTCTTTGGTCTTGCCGCCGGTCAGCGACAGGAAGACGTCGTCTAGCGATGGCCGGTGCAAGGAGAGCTCGGCGACGGTTAGCTTGGCATCATTCAAAGCTTGAACGATCGTCATGAGGTTCTTCGAGCCATCCTCCACCGGCACCCGCATCACCAGCGTGTTCTCGTCGAAGGTCGGCGGCTGCTTGGCGAAGTGCTTCACGGCTGTCTCGGCGGCCCTCTGATCGGCGGCCTTGTGCAGAGTGAACTCGATGATGTCGCCGCCCAAGCGGGTCTTTAACTGGTCGCTGGTGCCCTCGGCGATGACCCTGCCCTCGTTAATGACGGCGATGGCGTCGGCCAACTCGTCGGCCTCCTCGAGATACTGGGTGGTCAAGAGAATCGAAGTGCCCTCGGCGATCAGTTCGCGGATGATCTTCCAGATATCGAGACGTGATTGGGGATCGAGGCCAGTCGTCGGCTCATCGAGAAAGAGGATCTTTGGGCGACCGATCAAGCTGGCGCCGAGATCGAGGCGGCGCCGCATGCCGCCGGAGTAGGTGCGCACCGGCCGATCGGCGGCGTCGCTCAAGCTCAGCCGCTCGAGCAGCTCGCGCGAGCGAAGTTTGGCCTCGCCCCGCTTGAGACCGTAAAGCAACCCGGTCATATAGACATTCTCGTAGCCGGTCTGGAACTCATCGACGGCGGCGTACTGGCCGGCCAGCCCGATCGTCTCACGCACCCGCATCGGCTCGCGCGCCACGTCGATGCCGTGCACCTTAGCGGTACCGCCATCGAAGGTGAGGAGCGTGCTCAAGATGCGAATGATGGTGGTCTTGCCGGCGCCGTTGGGACCGAGCAACCCGAAGATCTTGCCCTCCTCGGCCCCAAGCGTCACGCCGTTGAGCGCCTTGACCTCGCCGAAGTGCTTAACCAGATTGTGGACCTCGAATGCTTTACTCATAAACTTTCTTACGTTCGTTATAAAATGAGACTTTCCAATGATATCACGTCGTCGCTGAGCGCTAAAGGGTCTACACCCCTTGGAAGTTCAGACGGATTTAGCTATAATGCAGCAGTTCGGCCGGTCCGGCGTGGAGAGGTACCCAAGTGGTTGAAGGGGCGGGTTTGCTAAACCTGTAGTAGGGAGTAATCCCTAGCGAGAGTTCGAATCTCTCCCTCTCCGCCAGTAACTATTGACCAAAACGAACCAATGACGATCACCATCGACGGTGGCGTGGTCACCGGCACCACCAGCTTAGCCAAGAACTTGGGCCTGACCTTCGGGCTTCCCCGAATCGATAGCGGCTCGATCTATCGGGCGCTGACCTATCTAGTTCTGAAAGAAGGCGCCGATCCGGCCGACGAAGCGGCCTGCATCCGCCTCGCCAAGGCCGCCGAACTGGAGATGCCAGACGGGGAGGTTATAAAGATCAACGGCGTAACCGTCGTCGAATGGGTCGACGGCCAGCGCATCGATCAACTGCATACGGCCGAGGTCGATCGCTCCGTCGCTGTCGTAGCGGCCTACGAGCAGGTGCGCGAGGTGGTGAAGCAGACGCAGCGCCAGTTCGCCGGCACCCATGGCGCCATCGCCGACGGCCGCGACACCGGCACCGTCGTCTTCCCCCAAGCCGAGCTCAAACTCTTCTTGGTCTGTGAGGAAGGCGAGGCGGCCAAGCGACGCTCCGAGGCCGATGGACGAATAGTGACCATCGCCGAGGTTAAGGAGCGCAACGAGGCCGATCGCCAGCATAAGTTTGGGGCGTTGGCCAAGGCCCACGACGCCGTCGAGATCGACACCACCCACCTGACAGCCGGCGAGGTCAGCGAACTGGTCCTAGGATTGGTCGAGATGGATACCAAGGATCGTCCCAGTTACATTGGCCGAGAGACTGAGAGCGGCGAGATTCTGCGCCGGCCTTAGTGCTTCGCCGCCACGGCCGCCCAGACCGACTTCGCACCAGCCGACTTGAGGACGGCGGCCGCTTCCGATAACGTCGCGCCGGTGGTCAGAACGTCATCGACGACGAGCACGCGCTGGCCGGTGATCAGGTTAGGGCTGCGCGTCACGAACGTGCCGGTGACTTGGCGCAGCCGCTCGGCTCGGCTGAGGCCGACCTGCGAACCGGTCTCGAGCCGCCCCAAGAGTGCCGTCGCCGGCAGGCCGGCGTGGGCAGCCAAGCGTCGCGCGATCAGCTCGGCTTGATGATACCCGCGACGGCGATAGTGGCTCGGCCCGCCCGGCACCCACGTGACGATGTCGAAGGCACCGGCTGGCAACAGGGGGCTAAGCAGGCCCACCAACGCCTCAGCGGCCGCGGCGGCCTGCTCGTACTTCAGCCGCGCAATCAGTCCTTTGGCGGCGTCGTCGTAGTGGGCCGCCACGATCGCGCCGGCCAGCTTGGTATGATGGCGGCAGACTTGGCAGGTGCGGCCGCCAGCGCTGATTCTATTACAACGCGGGCAGGTCGGCCGCTTGCGCGTAATGGTGGTGGCGCAGCCGGCGCAGAGGTGGCCGCCCTCCGCCCCGCAGCCGACACACTGGGCCGGTGCAATGATTCGAATGAGGCGTTCAACTAGCATAATTCGACACTTTCTTGCTTTTGTCCCGACAGTTTGCCTATAATAAGCAAAAGGTCCAAGCGAGGCAACCATGGGAAGAATGGCGGCCGGGCCACTAAGAAACGAGGAGGAGTATGGCGGCCAAGAAGAATGCTACGAACATCGACGAAGACGTCTTAGGCGACGACTTCCTCGGCACACCCGAAGAGGGTGGCGATGACTGGCTCGGCGAGAGCGATGAGCTCGAGGGTCAACTGGCCGTCGATGTCTACCAGACCAAAGACAACGTTGTGATCAAGGCGCCGATCGCCGGCGTCAAGGCCGACCAAATCGACATCAGTGTGTCGGATGACATGGTGACGCTGCGCGGCGAACGCGTCGACGAGAAAGAGGTCGACCGCGAGCACTACTACGTCCAAGAGTGTTACTGGGGCGCGTTCTCGCGCTCGATCATCCTGCCGACCGCCACGGTCGCCGAGGAGGCTCAGGCCAGCTTAAAGGATGGCGTGCTGACGCTAACGATCCCGAAGGCCGTCCAAGACAAGGTCAAGAAGATCAAGGTCACGTCCGTCTAGTCGACCGGCTTAAGACTAAAAAACGACCCGAGCGGTCGTTTTTTAGTTTCGAACTGATTTTGAGCTAGCTTAGCCGGCGAGCTTGTCGACGACGAAGCGGACCATGGCGAAGGAGAGCGCCGCCACGACGATGCCGATGAGGGCGTAGAGGATGGTGTTCTTGGCGCCTTCGACGGCGCTGGCGTTGCCGCTAGAGAGGACGTAGCGCAAGCCGCCGATGATCAACATGATGACGGAGATGGCGCCGACCAAGAAGATCAGCGTGTTGGCGATGGAGGTGAAGATACCACCGTTGCCGAAGAGGTTGCCAGAGGCGCCGGTCGGTTGGGCAGCATCGGTGCCTTGGTTGAGCGCGGTCGGCACGGAGGCCATGGCGTAGTGCGTCATGGTGACCGTCATGAGGCCGATCTCGGTGGCCATGGCTAGGACTTTGGTGCGATTAAACCGTTTCATGAAGCTATTTCTCTCCTATTATGAGTTCTCGTTGGGCCCATAATACCATATCTGGACGCACTAGCCAACGTGGCTGATGACGAACTGGACGATGGCGAAGGCCAGAGTGGCCACCACCACGCCGATGACGGCGTAGAGAATGGTGTCTTTGGCCCCGGTGACGGCGCTGGCGCTGCCGGCCGAGAGCACGTAGCGCAGCCCACCGATGATGATCATCAGCACCGAGATAGCCCCAATGACGAAGATCAGCACGTCGGCGATCTTCTGGAAGAGGCCGCCCTTGCCAAAGAGTGGCGTCTGGCTGGCGCTCGAGGGCGCTCCGCAGGCGATGCCGCCGCTGATAGTAAGGTTGTTGGTCGAGTCGCAGGCGTTGGGGTTGGTGGCGGCGTGAGCGAGGACCGGTGCACCGAGCGTGGCCATGAGGGTTAGGCCGACGATAGCGGTTTGAATCAATCGAGCGAGGTGGCGTAACTTCATTAGAAAACTCCTGTTACAAATCTTATGATAGCGAGCGAGGCGATGGCGAGCACGAGGCCGATGACAGCGTATAGAATGGTGTCCTTGGCCTCTTTGGTAGACTGCGGGTTACCGGCCGAGAGCACGTAGCGCAACGCGCCGATCAGCACCATGATGATCGAGATGATGCCTATGACGAAGGAGAAGACGTTGACGCCCTTCTGGACGATGCTGCCCAGTGGCGTAGTGGGATCGGCGAAGCCACCGCCACCCGTAACGTGACCGGAGCTATCGACCGTAACGTCGGCGAGCAGCAGCAGTAATCGATTCATGAGAACAGTCCTTGAACGAATTTTACCAGTATCAGCGCCATTATCGTCAATACTAAGCCAACGATGGCGTAAATGATAGTGTTCTTGGCGGAGGCGGTGTTCTGCGGGTTGCCCGAGGAGAGGATGTAGCGCAGTGCACCCACGAGGACCATGATGAGCGAGACGGCGCCGGCGGCGAAGAGCGCGTAGTTGAGCACGAGGGTCAAGAGCCCCCAGACGGAGTTGAGACCTTGCTGGTTGATGGTGTTCGGGTCGAGGGCTGAGCTGGCAAGGGAAAGCATGGCTCTAGACTATCCCAATCACGTGCAGTATCACAAACATTAAGGAGAGCAGGATGAGGCCGACGACGGCGTTGGTGAGGCGACTCTTGGCGGCCTTGAGACCCTCGGGGTTGCCGCCGGAGCTGGCGTACTGAATGCCGCTGACCACGATGGCGAGCACGGCCAACACGCCGAGCAGCCTGATCATCCAGTTGATGGCGAACTGGAGCAGCGCGTAGATCGGGTTCTTGCCGCCACTACAGTCGACGTTCAAGCCCGGCGTGCCAAGCGCTGGGCAGCCACTATTAGCACTGGTGTTCGTCGGAGCAGCCACGCCGTTGGCCTCGTACTTGCCGTTGATGACGGCGCCGCCGCCGGGGCAGGAGTAGTTGGAAGTGGGGCTGGGCGGACCTTGGATCGTGGAGCCGGGGCAGCCCAGCGGGATGGTGGCGGCTCGAGCTTGGCCGGTCCGTGCCACCGTGATGGCACAGGCTAGAACGACGACTGCGAGGAGACCGAGGCCAAACTTCTTCATGTTGCCCCAATTCTATCTGAAGCAAGACCATTTCGCAATCGAGCCGCATAAGGAGTCGCCGGTGCGGCTAGGATCGTGACCTCGGGGTGACTGGACGATGCCTCAATTACCACAAGCACTTTGTCAAAAAGACTTTACAAAACTGTCATTTTTGTCTATAATAACGGATTCGTTTGAATGAATGATATGAAGAAGCCGTTACTGAAATCTCTAACTCGAGTGACCCTCTGGCTGGCCGCAGTGCTGGTACTCTTTGCGCCGGCGATCAGCCTCGCCCAAGGGGAGGCTTATTATTGGCAAGATTCGAGCCGCACCCAGATCGTCGGCACCGGCGGCGTCTACGACCAAACCACCACCTTCGCGCCGGCCACTCAAGCGGCCAACGGCGACGCCACCTATACGGCTAGCGACCCGACGGCCTGTCCGAGCCAGACGCCACTGCAACTGCAGATCATCATTCACCAAGGCGACCTCTCGCCGCCCGAGGACCAGACGCCGGCCAGTCTAACCGAGACCGGTTGTAGCGCCGGCGCCGACTCTGGCATCACCATCTTCACCGATCAGTCCAGCGCCAAGATCGCTACCACCGGCGTCAAGTGTACGGCCCCGGCCGGCCTCAGCTGGGCCATCTGCCCGGTCTACAACTTCATTCTGAGCTCGATCCAGAAGATTGAGCAAGACGTCATCGTGCCGTTCTTGCAGGTCAACCCGATCGTCGTTGGCCAGACCAGCGCGCCGAGATATCAGATCTGGTTAGCGGTGCGCAACTTGGCCGACGTCTTCTTCATCATCGCCTTCCTCGTCATCATCTTCGCCAACACGCTCTCGATCGGGCTCGACAGTTATACGCTTAAGAAGACACTGCCGCGGCTGGTCTATGCCGCCATCCTCGTCCAATTCTCCTATGTATTGGTGGCGCTGGCCGTCGACATCACCAACATCCTTGGCGCCGGTATCGGTAGCCTCGTGCTCGGCCCGCTGCAGGGCCACACCGGCGTCCACTTCGACTTTGCCACCGGTGTGGCCGGCATTGCCACCGGCATCGCCGCGGCCGTGGCGGCTGTCGGCTCCGTCATGACCGGTAGCATCCTCGTCATCCTCATCGGTGCCTTCTTTACTATGATCGCCGTCTTCCTCACGCTGGTGGCGCGCCAGATCCTCGTGACCTTCCTGCTCATCATCGGTCCGCTGGCGGTGGCCTGTTGGATTCTGCCAGGCACCGAGCACCTCTTTAAACTCTGGCACAAGTCGCTGGTGCGGCTGCTACTGATGTACCCGCTGATTGTGCTGCTCCTAGCCAGCGGCAAGATCTTCGCCGTCGTCACGCTGGCCGGCAGTGGTGGGGGAGCGGCCAACGGTTCCTTGCGCTCACTCATCAGTGTGCTGGCCAACATCGTGCCGCTCTTCCTCATCCCGCTGACGTTCAAGTACGCCGGCGCCGCCCTCACCAGCATCTCCAACCTCATCGGTACGCTCAACAACGCCGCCAAGACCAAGGCTCAGGGCACCGGCTACCACGAGCGCCTCAAGGCCCGCACCCAACAGCGGCGCACCGAGCTGGC
>CAYMAB010000013.1:0-9172 GCA_964388345.1 uncultured Candidatus Saccharimonadales bacterium | reverse complement strand
TCCCGTGGCTGTTGGTCCCCTATCTGCTGCCGATCGTCTTCGTCATCGCCGCCGTCTTCTACTTTGAAAATGTGGCGGCTAAGTTCGCGGAGGAGATATGAGCGAGCCGGCCTACGCCATCAAGATCACCGGGCTGCGCAAGAGCTTCAAGATTCCGCACGAGCGCTACAACAGCTTGAAGCAGAGCGCCATCAACGTCTTGAAGCCGAAGCGCTACGTTAAGTTCAAGGCGCTGGAAGAGCTGAGCCTCGAGATCAAGCCGGGCGAGTTCTTCAGCATCATCGGCCAGAACGGCAGCGGCAAGAGCACACTACTAAAGATCTTGGCCGGCATCTACACGGCCAGTTCTGGCAGTATCGATATCAACGGCCGGCTCTCGCCCTTCATCGAGCTCGGCGTCGGCTTCAACCCAGAGCTGACGGCTCGCGAGAACATCTTCCTCAATGGTGCCATCCTTGGACTGAGTCGCCAAGAGATCAAGCAGCAGTTCCACAACATCATCTCATTCGCCGAGCTGGAGGAGTTCGTCGATCAGAAGATCAAGAACTTCTCCTCTGGCATGATGGTGCGGCTGGCCTTCTCGGTTGCTATCAGGGCCCACGCCGACATTCTGCTGATCGATGAGGTGCTGGCCGTTGGCGACGCCAACTTCCAACAGAAGTGCTACGACATCTTCCGCCAGCTCAAGGCCGAGGGGCGTACGATCGTCTTTGTTAGTCACGACCTAGCCTCCGTCAAAGAGTTCTCGGACCGGGTCCTAGTCCTCAATAAGGCCAAAGACTGCGGCATCTATCCCCCATCCGAGGCCATCACGGTCTACAGCAAGTTGAACCAAGAGCGCGTAAACAAAGAGATGGCGGCGGCCAAACCGGGCAAGCACGAGCGCTTCGGCGAGAACCTACCGACGATCGAGGCGGTCACCCTGCTGAAGGATAAGAACCCGAGTCACGTCTTCAACCGCGGCGACGATCTAACGGTACGGTTGGCCGTTAAGGACCCGGCCGAGACCCAGTTTCAGCTGGGCGTGGCCATCTATCGCAGCGATGGATTCTACTGCTTCGGCACCAACACCGATCTCGACGAGATCGAGCTGGGTCGGCAACCGAACCAGACCGCTGAGCTGACTTTCAAAGAGATTCGGCTGCAGCGCGGGACCTACTACCTCACCATCGGGCTCTTCGGTAGCGACGTTAAGACTATCTACGAGATGCGTGAGCGAGCCATCGAGTTCTTCATCGACCAGGACGATGGCTATGAGGGCCTCGCGTTCCTGCCCCATGCTTGGAAGCGTGACCATGTCTAAGTACTCCAAGCAAAGCGTTGGGAGCGAAGAGACCCAGAGTTCGCAGGTCAAACTCCGGGCGCTGGTGCCGAAGGGCGCGGCGGTGCTCGACGTCGGTTGTAGCAGCGGCTACCTTGG
This sequence comes from uncultured Candidatus Saccharimonadales bacterium, assembly GCA_964388345.1. GTDB lineage: Bacteria > Patescibacteriota > Saccharimonadia > UBA4664 > DATIHN01 > CAYMAB01. Next base: position 7,752 of record CAYMAB010000013.1, on the reverse strand, counting down.
TAAGAGCCTGATGGAGGGCCGCGGCACCAAGGTCTGGGGCATCGAGTTCGATGCCGGCGACGCCCAGCTGGCCAGAGAACAAGGTTACGAGGAAGTCTTCCAAGGAGACGTCGAGCGTTTCGATTGGTCGAAGTTCGGCACCAAGCGTTTCGACGTCGTCATCTTCGCCGATCTACTCGAACATCTGAAGGAGCCGGCCAAGGTACTGGCGGCCGTTAAGCCCTTGTTGAAACCCAAAGGTACCGTCCTCGCATCCATCCCCAACATCGCCCATCTCTCGATCCGACTTGAGCTGCTGAACGGTGACTTCGTCTATGAACCAACCGGGATCTTGGACGACACCCACTTGCGCTACTTCACGCTCTACAGCATTCGACAGCTCTTTGAAGATCAAGGCTACCTAATAGAGCATGTCGATGCCACCATCTATGATCTACCCGACGACCTCGTCGCAGAGAGACTGAAGCGAGTTGGGCTAGAGTTCACCAAGAAGTTCAAGACCCAAGTCGCCGACGTCGAGGCGGCCAGAACCTACCAATATATCATCGCGGCCCGGCCGGCGGCCAAGGGCGGTGCCAAGTCGGCCACCCAACCGATCGCGCCGCCGACCAAGGTGGTAGCAGAGTATAGCCAGTTGCAACACCAAGCCGAGATCTCCGCCTCCCAAGCGAGCTCTCTAGAGGTGGAGAATCACCGTCTCAACCATGAGATTCAAGAGATCACCGGCTCACGGCGATGGCGCTGGGCGACGAGGCTGGCCGTCCTAGTGAAGCCGCTTCGCCGACGGCCGCGGTCGTAGCGGTGCCCGCGACTTCCGCTGGCCGGCCCGATGTGGCCGTCGTCGTGCCCAATTGGAACGGACTCGACTTTATCGGCGAGTGCCTCGAGTCGCTTGGAGGACAGACGCAGCCGGGGCGGATCATCGTGGTCGACAACGGTTCATGGGACGGCTCGGACAATTTTGTTCGAGAACACTTCCCCGACACCACGCTCATAAAGCTGGCACGAAACTACGGCTTTACCGGCGGCGTCAACGCCGGCATCGAAGCGGCACTGAAGGCTGGCGCGAAGTACGTTGCGCTCTTTAATAACGATGCCGTGGCCGAGCCCGACTGGCTCGAGCGGTTGGTGGAGGCGGCCGAGAGCCACCCAGAGGCCGGAATCGTCACCTCGCGGTTCGTCTCGATCGACGGTAGGCACATTGATAGCACCGGCGACTTCTACTCGACATGGGGGCTGCCCTTCCCGCGCGGCCGCGGCGAGCGAAACGACCCAGAGCGCTACGCCGAGCCGGGGCCGGTCTTCGGTGTCTCCGGCGGCGCCAGCCTCTACCGCGCCGAGGCGCTCGAGCGGGTCGGTCGCTTCGACGACAACTTCTTCGCCTACTACGAGGACATTGACCTGAGCTTTCGCATGCATCTGGCCGGGTGGCAAGTTCTCTACCAACCAAAGGCCGTCGCGAAACATCGCATCGGCGCGACCAGCCAGCGCATCAAGGGTCGCAACTCGCTGCGCATGGCGGCCGAAAGCGAGAGTGACAAGCCGAGCGACTTTGCCCGCTATCACTCGGTGAAGAACTTCATCTTCGTCTACTGGAAGAACATGCCGCTTCGGCTCTTGATCAAGTACTTGCCCAAGTTCCTGCTCGCAAGCCTCCTCATGGGGCTAAACAGCTTGCGCCGTGGGCAGGTTTGGCCGTATCTTAAGGCTTGGGCGGTGGCCCTCATCAAGACCCCGATCACCTTACGGCACCGCTACGAGATCCAACGGACGGCTAAGATCGGAGTGGCCGAGGTCGAGCGGCTGCTCTATCCGGGCCTGCCGCCTACTCAGCTTCGAGCCATTCGCTTTATGAGTAAGTTAGGAATCAAATGACACTCACGATCACGGCCGCCACACTCCTGCTCGTCCTCGCCTTAACCGGCCTCGGTTGGCGCTGGCCGCTGACCGGCCTCGGGCTCTTCATCTTCTCGCTGCCGTTCGAGCGCATCGGTGCCTATCCGCTCAACGCCGCGACCGGCTATCCCCTACTCCACCCCGCCCAGATCACCGGCGCCGCGCTAATCGGCGCGTTGGCGCTACGTTGGCTGGCCGGGCGAGTCCGCCTGCGGCCGATCAAGGCGCTGCCATGGCTGCTGGTCTTCCTCGCCACCTCGCTCGCCTCGGCGCTCTTGGTGCATGTCCAAGAGGTCTGGGAGATCTGGATCTGGCTGATCTTCATCACGGCGCTCTTCTATACCGTCGCCCAGTTCGCTACCCGCCAGAACCTCGCTTGGATCAGGCGTTGGCTCGCCATCAGCACCATCGTGGTCTCGCTCTTCGGCCTCTATCAGTTCCTCGGCGACCTCTTCGGCCTACCCTATGGCGCCACCGGCATTCGCGACCGTTACAGCAAGGTCGTGCTGGGCTTCCCCCGCCTCCAATCGACGGCCCTTGAGCCGCTCTACTTCGCCAACTTCCTCTTTCTGCCGCTCTTCGTCTTTCTGGCGCTCTTAATAAAGAAGCGCGGCGGCGACCGGCTCAGCCAAATGGCGCTGGCGACCGCCTCGGTGGCCTTCATCCTAACCTTCTCTCGCGGCGCCTACGTCTCCGGGGTCGTCGGTGTGGCGGTGCTCGGGTTGGCGCTGGGCGGCCGGGAGGTCTGGGCCTGGCTCAAGGCCAACTATAAGCTAGTGGCGATTGGGTTGGGCGTGCTCGTCGTTGGTAGCGGACTCTTGCTATCATTCTCCGTCGCCCGCACCAAGGCCGGCCAGAATGGGCTCGTCACCATCGAGAACTTCTTCGGTATCAACGTGCTCAAGACCGGCTCCTTCACCGAGCGGCTGAGCGACGAGAAGTTGGCCATCAAGATCTTTAAGGAGCACCCGGTCTTTGGCGTCGGCATCGGCGGCTTCGGTTCGGCCTACTACGGCTGCCATATCGGCAAGTGTGTCTACCGGCCGAACAACCAAGCCCTCGAGGTCTTGGCCGAGGGCGGCGTGGTCGGGTTCACCGTCTTCTACGGCTTCCTCGCAGCACTGGTGGTCTACGGCTGGCTGGCGCTGAAGCGAACCTCTGGCGACCAGCGCACCGTCATCGCTGGCCTCTTGGCGGCCGTGGTGGCGATGGTGGTGCAGGCCCAGACCTTCTCCGGCTTCCTCTGCTGCCTCACCTACACGTGGGGCACGCTAGCGCTGCTAGCCGGATTGAGCAACGATGGTGTTCATAAAACGGCAAAGGGCGGCCGCGCCCGGTCCTAAGACCAGACACCGCCGCCCGTTCACCCTCCTACCCTCCTCTTTGTAGTTCGAGATTTACCAGCCCGGATTGGCCCAACTCCACCCGAGGTAGTCGCGGAAGTGGCCGATCGCCGTGACGTAGATCCCCAGACTGTCCGCCGCCGGGGTAGTGATGATCTGGCCGGCGCTGATGCTGAGCGCCACGTGGCCCTGACTCTCGCGAGTGTGCGGATTGATGTAGCGATAGAAGACCAGAGCGCCCAGCGGAGCGTCGCTGTCGCCGTGGATCAGGCTGTGATTGGCGAGATCGTTGTAGTGGTCTTGGGCCGTCTGGTAGCCGCTCGAGGAGCGACCGTAGGCGACGGCCACGAACCGATCGCACCAGAAGGCCCAAGGGACGCCGTTCGACTGGGTGGTCTGGCCGATCAAGCCAGCAGCGCGACTGAGGGCCAAGAACTCCCGGAGGCCCCATGCCCGCTGCTGAACCGGTGCCGGCTTCGGCGGCGGCGGAGGTGGTGGCGTGGGCGCCGGTGGCGGCGCGGAGACGCACGCCAGCGTGCCCGGCGAGGGGACGCCGAAGAGCGGCGTCGAGACGAGCGTGTCGCTGACCCAGCCACCCGGATAGGGATCGACCAGTTCGTCCCAGATGGGCGAGCCGTTGACGGACTGCCCATAGCCCTGACAGGTGATCGTGATGGTGGTGCCGACGGGCAGCCGATCGAGAATCTGGTTGGCTTGGCTGGGACCGCTACGCACATTGGCGCCGAGCCAGTTGGTGACGTGGTACGGACCGGCCGGCCACGCCGCGTTGGCGGTTGGCGCGATCACCAGCCCAAGACTGCCGAGCGGGACCAGCACCGCCAGCAGGATGAGCAACCGACGACCCCATGAACGCAAACGGAGTGGTGATGGCACCACTCCGTTCCCTACCTGCTTGTGAAGAATCACCTCAGACCTCCCTTTGTCCGACGTGAGACGCGGTGGCCACGGTAGCCACCCATCCAAGCTACTAAACTTCGGCGCCGGAGGCAAGCTCAAGCGTTTCGGATTAGGTATAATGACAGCATGAAGATCGTCATCGATGGCCGCATGATCGGCCCGCGCTGGACCGGCATCGGGCTCTACACCCAGAAACTGATCGAGGAGCTCGGATCGATCGATCGTACCAACCAGTACTTGGTCCTACTAGACCGGGGGAACTTCGAGCACTGGCAAGCGCCAGCGCCGAACATCACCAAGGTGCTGGCGCCGTATAAGATCTACGGCCTCGCCGAACAGTTGCTGCTGCCATTAAAGCTCTGGCGACTCCGGCCCGACCTCGTTCACTTCCTGCACAACGTGCCGATCTCCTACCGCGGCCGGCGAGTGGTGGTGGTACACGACACCACCATGGTCGACTTTGACTTGGCGCCGGCCGGCCGATTGAAGGCGCTGAAGTACCGCGTGAAGCGCTGGGCCATGCTGCTGGCCTTTCGGGCCACCGCTAGTGCCGACATGGTCGTGGTGCCCTCTAAGGCCACCAAGGAACGCCTGCTGGTGCTATTGAAAGGACGGCTCGAAGCGGCTCGAATCACCGTGATCTACGAGGCCATCGATCATCCGGCCCCCAAGGTGCGGGCCCTCGATACGGCCCGGCCCACCCTGCTCTACGTCGGCACACTCTTTCCGTTTAAGAACGTCGGTGCGATCCTCGAAGCCATGTCGGAGCTGGTGCGGCGACGGCCCGACGTGCGGCTGCGCATCATCGGCAGCACTCCCCGCTTCAACCAGAGCCTGCACGACCAAGTCGAGCGCCTAGGGCTCGGCGCCAGTGTTGAGCTGGCCGGCTTCGTCTCCGAGGCCGAGAAGATGAAGGCCTATCGTGCGGCCACGCTCTTTATCTTCCCGTCGCTATCGGAGGGCTTTGGGCTGCCGCCGCTCGAGGCCATGGGCCAAGGCCTGCCAGTGCTAGCCGCCCAAGCCTCGGCCCTGCCGGAGGTGTTGGCCGGCGGCGCCGACTACTTCGATCCGCACGACCCAAAGGACCTAGCCAAGAGAGTCGACGAGCTCCTTGGCGACCCGAAACGGCTCACCGAGCTGCAGCGCCGCGGCTTCGAGCGGTTGGGGAACTTCTCGTGGCGGCGGATGGCCGAGCAGACGCTCGAGGTTTATAACCGAGTTAGGTCTTCCTAATCACGACGCGGCGATGGGGCTCTTCGCCCAAGCTCTCGGTGGTGATACCGGCGACGTCGGCCACCGCCATGTGAACGAGCCGGCGCTCGGCCGGATTCATCGGCTCGAGCGTGGCGCTGCGGCCGGTCTCTACGACTTGCTTGGCCGTGGTGGCGGCCTTGGTCATGATGGCCACGGCCCGCGCCTTCTTATAGCCGCCAATGTCGACGCCGATGAAGAGCCGCTCTGGGTTGGCCGAGCGGATCATCATGTTGAGCAAGTACTGGATGGCGCGGAGGTTCTCGCCGTGATGGCCGATCAGCCGCGAGCTGTCCGCCACATCGACCTCCAGTTCGACCCGCTCATCGATCTCGCTGACCTTGGCGCTGGTGTTGATCTCGAAGAAGGTCAAGAGCTCCTCCAGCCGAGCCTTGGCCAACGCCACCACGTCCTCGTTCATGACTTCCCGGCCTCGAGGTCCTCCACGTCGCGGTTGAGCAAGAGGTGTTGCTGGAAGATGGCCACAAGGCTGGCGAAGGTCCAATAGAGCGCCAAGGCGCCGGGTAGGCGCAGGCCGACCAGCACGGTGATGATGGGGAAGAGCTTCGATGAGTTGGCCAGCGCCTTGGCCTGCGGGTCGGCATCGGGGTTCTTCGGCATCAGTTGGGCGGTCTGGAAGTATTGGGCGGCGCCGGCGAGGAGTGCCAAGACCCAACTGGGCTTGGCCAGATCGAGCAGGCCGAGCAGCGTCGGCTTGAAGCCGTCGGGGTGGGCGATGATGGTCTTGATTGGGCCGAGGTCCTTTAGGCCGCCGTAGATCAACTTGGCCACCTCGCCGCTCTTGAGCATGTCGCGTAGCACGACGAAGAGCGCTAGAAAGAGCGGCAGTTGGATGAGGAGTGGCAGAAGCGAGGCGAACGGGTTGATCTCGCGCTCTTTGTACAGCTCCATCAGGAGTTTGCTCTCGAGTTGCTTGTCGCCCTTGGCTTTCTTTCGCACCTTGGCTACTTCGGGCGCGAGGTCTTGGAGTGCCTTCTGCGAGTGCAGCTGCTTGGCCACCAGCGGCCAGAGCGCCAATCGCACTAGGATGGTTAGAATGATGACGGCGATGCCGAAGTCGTGGCCCGGCACGATCGAGTAGATCAAGGCTAGGAGGTTGAAGATCGGGCGAACTAGGATGGTGTCGAAGAAGCTACTGATCATGGGGGCCTCGTTTAGGGGTTGAGCCGGCCACAGCGGCACCGGCGCTGGCCAGTGCCTTACGCAGTCGCTCGGCCAAGACGGTCGGCGTCACATCGGAGAGATCGGCACGGACTGTTACCACTATATCGTAGCCGAGCGCGACTGTCTGCCACTGAGCACGGGCCGACTCGATCAAGCGCCGGCGAAGCTGGTTGCGCTTAACGGCCTTGTTCGAGACCTTCTTCGGCACCACCACCACCAATCGGGCCGTGGCGAGGCCACTCGGACGCGCCTTCACCTGCAAGCCCTCGGCATTGCCGTAGCGGCCTTGGCGATAGACACGCTCGATGTCGCGGCCTTGGCGCAGGCGCCGGTCGCGGGCCAACATCTTAGACGGCGACCCGGGCGCGGCCCTTTTGGCGACGGCGGCGCAGCACCGAGCGGCCGGCCCGCGTTCTCATTCTGGCCATGAAGCCATGAACTCGCTGGCGGCGGCGCTTCTTCGGTTGGTACGTTCGTTTTGGCACGCTAAACTTCCTTCAAATGCATTGACCTAATCTACGCTATTTTACTCCTAAGGTCAATCTGGCGGCGAGTTGCCATGCGGCTCTAGTCGGTCAGAATCTCCACCCAACGATTCATATACGTCGTGTACTTGTCCGGGTTCTTTGCTACATCGGCTTTGAGTTCTCGGAGCGCCATCCATTTGATCGCTTCGATCTCCTCTTCTTGGGCGACGAAGGCCTCTATTGGTAGATCGACCTGCGCCTTGAACCATTGGCAGAAGAACCGATACCGGCCGTCATCGACAAGCTCTTTTGGGCCAACCGCCAGCGTTAGATTCGTTAGCCCGATCTCTTCTTCAATCTCTTTTACGATATTAACTTGATAAGTCTCCCCCTCGTCGACGGTACCGGCCACGGCCGGGCCCCATTTACCGGGGTCGTTTCGCTTCGTGAGCTTCCGCTGTGCCAGCAAGACGTCGCCCTTTGGGTTGGTCAGCCAGAGCGCCGCGACTTCATAGATGTCATCGTGAGTTAAAGCTCCTCGGTCTTTGAAGCCGATCACTTCATCCCTCTGGTTCACGACGGTCTGTCTGGGTTTCGACATTTCATACGAAGTATACCAAAGCTGGGATTTAAGAAGCCTTTTCTAGGATCGACTCAGACCGGCCGTCTTCTGTATGAACGAAACCGTCTCC
>CAYMAB010000012.1:0-9220 GCA_964388345.1 uncultured Candidatus Saccharimonadales bacterium | reverse complement strand
CGGTGCGTGGTCGTCCTTCGGGTAGATATAGACCCCGCCTCCACTACCAAGCTTGACTCGTAGCCCCATCGGGCCCTCTTCAACCCCTAATCCCAGCGTCCCACCATAAAAGGCCTTGGCCGCCGCCATATCATTGACCGAGAAGCCGCTATAGGCTTTGCTGTCTTTAAACATCGTGCGTTCCTCGTTAGTTAGTAACAGTATACTAGAGTGATTGCCGATATTGGCCCAAATATGCCATAGTAGAGGCATAACTATTGGAGGGTGTGGTGTTTTTTAGAAAGAATCAACCGAAGCGATCGTTTATGGGCGTGGCGATTGCGACGCTCCTAACCGGAGCCTTCATCATCGCGCTGGGCCTCGTGGAGCTCGGCTTTAATCACTGGGGCACCACGACGTTCTCGGTGCCGACCAACAAGGTCATCGGCGGCCTCATCGTGCTCTCGCTCGGCTACATCCACATGGAGCTCGAGCTGATGCGGGAGAAGAAGTAGCCCACCCCGCCTGCTATACTTAGCCTGTGTTGACCTACTTCCAAGCCATCGTCATCGGGCTGATCCAAGGCGTCACCGAGCTCTTCCCGATCTCCAGCCTCGGCCACTCGGTGCTGCTGCCGTCGCTGTTCGGCTGGCACGGCGTAGTGACGGCGCAGGCCCAGCCCGAATCATACTTTCTGGCCTTCCTCGTCGGCCTGCACGTGGCGACGGCGCTGACGCTCCTGTGGTTCTATCGCCGCCAGTGGATCGCCATCGCCAAGGGCTTTCTTAGCTCACTACGCAAACGTAAGGTCGAGACGGCCTCGGAGCGGCTGGCGTGGCTGCTCATCATAGCCACCATCCCGGCCGGCCTTGTGGGCCTTGCCCTCGAGCACCCGCTGCGCGTGATCTTCGCCAAACCGCTCAGCGCCGCCATCTTCCTCGTCTTAAACGGCCTGATCTTGCTCTACGGTCAGCGGCTGCGCAACCGGACGGCTAGGGAGCGGAGGGATTATAGCCTCGCCGCCACCAACACCAACCTCGCCACCATGAGCTACGGCCGCGGCCTCTTCATAGGCCTCGCTCAGACCTTCTCGCTCTTGGCCGGCATCAGCCGCTCGGGTATCACCATGGTTGGCGGCTTGATGGACGGCCTCGATAACGAAGACGCCGCTCGCTTCTCGTTCCTCCTTGCCACCCCGATCATCCTCGCCGCCGGCGTCTACAAGCTACCCGACCTGCTCGGCCCGAACGGCGACGGTGTGCGCAGCCAAGCGCTGGCCGGCAGCCTCGCCGCCGCGCTGGCGGCCTATGTGGCGGTGCGCTTTCTGGACCGCTACTTTAAGAGTAAGAACCTCAAGCCCTTCGCCTTCTACTGCATCGCCTTCGGTCTCTTGATGGTGGCGGTGGTGCATTAGAACCGACCGATGAAGCCGCCGGCTGGCCGATCGATCGAATAACCGCAACCGTTTCTGCTAGAATGGGGGAGTGAAGTTCAAGACACTCAAAGACCTGAACGTGAAGAGCAAGACGGTGCTGCTGCGGGCGCCGCTGAACGTGCCAATCGAGGGCGCTAAGGTGACGGACGCGCTGCGGCTGGAATCGGTGCTGCCGACGATCAAGTATCTTATTAAGGAACGAGCCAAGGTGGTGCTGCTGAGCCATCACAGTCACGACGGCCAGAGCCTCGCGCCAGTGGCGCCGGTGCTGGGCCGGCTGCTCGGCCGGCCGGTGCGCTTCGAGCCGGACTGCATCGGCCCAGAGGTCGCGGCCATGGTGCGAGCCATGAAGGACGGCGACGTCTTGATGCTCGAGAACCTGCGCTTCCACGCCGGCGAGAAGGCCAACGATCCCAAGTTTGCTGGGGAGTTGGCGGCGCTCGGCGATGCTTACGTGGACGACGACTTCACCAACCTGCATCGCTCTCACGCCTCGATGGTCGGCGTGCCCAAGCTGCTGCCGCACGCCGCCGGCCTGCAAGTCGAGCTCGAGGTTAAGACCATCACCGAGGCGCTAGAGAAGCCGAAGCGGCCGCTCTTCGCCATCATCGGCGGCGCCAAGATCTCGACCAAGTTAGCGCTGGCCGAGAACCTCCTGAAACGGGTCGACTTCATGCTGATCGGTGGCGCCATGGCCAATACCTTTCTGGCCGCCGACGATCTAGAGATCGGCAAGAGCATCTACGAGTCGGGTGAGGTACCGGCGGCCGGTCGGATGATCAAGCAGGCCGCTCGGCGCAGCGTCTCGCTGATTCTACCGAACGACGTGGTGGTGGCGACGAAGTTGACCAAGACCGTCAAGACGACGGTGAAGCCGGCAAGTGCTGTCGGCAAGCGCGACATCATCGGCGACGTCGGTCCGGATACGGTGGCGCGGGCCCGCGATGCGCTGGCGGTGGCCGGCACCGTCATTTGGAACGGCCCGCTCGGCATCACCGAGCTACCGCCGTTCGCGAAGAGCTCGATTGAGCTGGCCAAGGCCGTCGGCCACAGCCACGTTAAGAGCATTGTCGGCGGCGGCGACACGGCCGCTTTTGTGGACGCCGCCGGCCTGCACGATCAGTTCAGCTTCGTCTCTACCGGCGGCGGCGCCAGCCTCAACTTGATGGCCGGCCTGAAGCTGCCTGGGCTGGAAGCGCTGAAGTAGGGGAGTAAGGGTCACGGCTGGCCAAACCGGCCGGAAATGCTTATGATGAGAGAAAGATAGAGGTGAGATGAAGCGACTGATCGTGGCGAACTGGAAGATGCACTTTGGGCCCAGCCAGGCCGGCGCCTTCGCCGAGAAGCTAAAGACGGCCATCAAGCCAAACCCCGAGGTGACGGTGGTGCTCTGCCCGCCGGCACTCGACCTAGCCGGTTTGGCCCGTGATGTCGATTCGAGCCAGTTTGCGCTCGGCGCTCAGAACCTCTACTTCGAAGACGAGGGCGCCTTCACCGGCGAGATCGCCGGGCCGATGCTCCAAGGCCTCGCTAGCTACGTGATCGTCGGCCACTCCGAGCGGCGGCGCCTCTTTGGTGAGGACGACAAGGTGGTGGCGAAGAAGGTGGTGGCGGCGCTGCGTAACCAGCTGGTACCGATCCTGTGCATCGGCGAGAACTTGGCTCAGCGCGAGGGCGACGTGGCCGATGAGGTCGTGGCCGATCAACTGATGGCGGCCGTTCACGGGCTCGGGCCTGATGACTTGAGCAAGCTCGTCATCGCCTACGAGCCGGTCTGGGCGCTCAGCACCAGCACGGGCGGACATGCGGCTACGCCTAGCGATGTCGAGCCGATGATGAAGTTGATCACCGGTACCTTGGCTAAGACCTATGGTGATGACGCCGCCGCCGGCGTGCGCTTACTCTACGGCGGCAGCGTCGACGGCGACGATGCCGGGGCCTACCTTGCGCTGCCGGACGTCGATGGCCTCTTGGTCGGCGGCGCCAGCCTGATCGCCGAGAGCTTCGCCAAGATCGTTCAAGCCGCTCAGAGCTGATTCGGTCGTCCGCTCGTCTCGCTCAGTCCAAGTCACCCTCGACTGCTACAATAGCTAGGTGACCGATCTACTCAAAGGCTTGAACCCAGAACAGCGCCGGGCCGTCGAAACGACGGCGGGGCCGGTCTTGATGTTGGCCGGCGCCGGCAGCGGCAAGACCAAGACGCTGGCCCACCGCATCGCCTACCTTGTGGCCGAACAGCACGTCGCCCCGCTCAACATTCTGGCCGTCACCTTCACCAACAAGGCCGCCGGCGAGATGCGCACGCGTGTCCTCGGCCTACTCGGCCAGCGCCTCGACAGCCGCACCTACCTACCGTTTTTGGGGACCTTCCACTCGATCTGCGTGCGGCTGCTGCGCCGCGAGCATGGTCTACTCGGCCTGTCCAGCGGCTTCCTCATCTACGACGCCGCTGATGCGCTCTCGACCACGAAGGCCGCCATGCGCCAACTCGGTTTAAGCGAGAAGCAGTTCGCGCCGAGCATGGTGGCAGGCTTGATCTCCTCGGCCAAGAACGAACTGATCACCTCATCTGCCTACCAAACACTGGCCCACGGCCAAGCTCAGCAGGCGACGGCCCGCGTCTATCCAGTCTACCAACGGCTGCTGCAGGACGCCGGTGCGCTCGACTTCGACGATCTCATCTTTAAGACGGTGATGGCGCTGCGTCAGCACGGCGAGCTGTTGGAGAAGTACCAGCAGCAGTTCCGCTACATCTTGATCGACGAGTACCAAGACACCAACCAAGCCCAATACCAACTGGTCAAACTGCTGGCGGCAGCCCATCGTAACATCTGCGTCGTCGGCGACGACTGGCAGTCGATTTACTCGTGGCGCGGTGCCAACTTCCAGAACATCCTCGACTTCGAGAAGGACTACCCCGAGGCCGTCATCATCAAGCTGGAGCAGAACTATCGTTCAACCAGAACCATTCTCGATGCCGCTCACCATGTCATCACCCGCAACGCCGTGCGCTCCGATAAGAAGCTCTGGACCGACAACGCCGCTGGGGCGCGAGTGGTGATCGAGCAAGTCTCAAACGAGATCCAAGAGGGCGAGGCCATAGTCGCCCAGATCGATCGCCTCGTGATCGAGGAACGCCGCCAACTGCTCGACTTCGCCGTGCTCTATCGCACCAACGCTCAGTCGCGCTCGCTAGAAGAAGCCTTCTTGCGCCACAACCTGCCTTATAAGATTGTCGGCGGCACGCGTTTCTACGAGCGCCGCGAGATCAAGGACGTCATGGCCTACCTGCGCTTCGTCCATCACCCGGAGGATCTCGTCAGCTTCAACCGCATCATCAACCTGCCGCCGCGCGGGCTGGGCGAACGCTCGCTCGAGCACGTGATGCAGCAGCGGGCTGCCAATGGGCTGGGCGTGTTGGAGACGCTCGAACGGGCCGAGGCCATCCCGGGCCTGAGCGCTCGGGCCGCCGCCGCCCTGACCCAGTTCGCCGTATTGATTCGGAGCCTCGCTGCGGCCGCCGAGACGCTAGTGGTCAGCCAGCTGATCGAGCTGATCTTAAAGCGCAGCGGCTACCTCGACTGGCTTGACGACGGCAGCCCGCCGGCGGCCGATCGGGTCGAGAACGTTCGCGAGCTCATCAGTGTGGCCACGACCTACGATGCGCTCGGTCTCGAGGGCTTCCTCGAAGAGATCGCCCTGATCGCCGACATCGACAACTACTCGACCGAGACCGACGCCGTCACGCTGATGACGTTGCATGCAGCCAAGGGCCTCGAGTTTCCGGTCGTCTTCCTAGCCGGGATGGAGGAGAACGTCTTTCCGCATGGCCGTAGCCAGTTCGATGTCGCCGAATTAGAGGAGGAGCGCCGCCTCTGCTACGTCGGCATGACGCGGGCTAAGGAGCGGCTCTACTTGCTTCACGCTAACGCTCGCCTGCTCTACGGCACCACCAGCCACAACCCGCCATCGCGTTTCCTCGCTGATATCCCGCCGGAGCTAATCGCCGCCCACGCCGCCGAGGCCATTCAGCTGCCGGAGCTACCAGAATCGCGCGAGAAGGCCAACCTAAAGGCCGGCGACCGCATCCATCACACCAAGTTTGGCGACGGTATCGTCGTTAGCACCGATGGCGACGAGCTGGTGGCGGCCTTTCCCGACCTCGGCGTCAAGAACCTCAGCCTCAGCTTCGCCCCGATCAACAAGCTCGACTGATCTAGGCCCGTCGTTTGGTATACTTATAGCCATGAAGCCAGAAGAGCAGATCGTCTTCACCGGCAAGATCGGCGAGGTCGTCCACATCAACCAGCCGGATGGCCGAACCTTCGAGCGGTTTCGACGCCCGCCCGGCACGCGCCTCGTCATCGTCTCGCCCGATAACCAGATCTTGATCACGAAAGAGTTCCGGCACGAGACCAATGCGGCCGACTGGCGCCTGCCCGGCGGCAAGGTCTGCGACACCCTGAAAGAGTATGATGCCCTGCGCCAGAGCGGCCAAGACATCCTCGTGGCGGCCAAGGCCGGGGCCGCCAGAGAGGCCCGCGAGGAGACCGGCCTCGAGATCCACCAGCCGGAACTGATCGTGAAGGCCAACGCCGGCGCCACCGTCGAATGGGATCTCTACTACTTCCTCGTGCGCCACTACGACGAGCTGCCCAGCGGCCAAGCCCTCGAGGCCGGCGAGGACATTGCGGTCAGTTGGCAGACTCCGGCCGAGATCCGCCGCATCATCGCGGCCGGGCAGATGGGGGAGTGGCGCAGCGCCGGCGTGCTGCTCGGCATGGTGCTGCCGCAACTTGAGCAGCCGCGGGCCTAGCTCGCTTTTCGCACCGTGCACACAAAACTTGTTCGGCCTGTGGATAACGTTTGACATCCACTCCTGATCTGATAGCATAAGAAGCAAACAAAAGCTTAAACACAAACGTTCTACCGTAACGCACGAGGTTTGTATTTTAGGCAATCACCAGCCGCTCTATAGCGCGCTCAAGACTCGCTCCAAGCTCTATGGCGTCGTAGCGAGTCTCATCATCGTCCTCACCTATGCCGTCGCCAGCGGTCGCCTGCCGACCAGCCACGTCGCCTTTGCCGAATCGGCCCGAATCGTCAGCATCTACCACGATGGCCAGAAGCGGATCGTGGCGACGAGCGGCAGCACCGTCGGCGAGGTCTTGGCGCGCGCCGGCATCAAGGTCGGCCCCGGCGACTTGGTCGAGCCCGGCATGGATACCCACATTCCCCAGGGCTTCTATAACATCAACATCTACCGTTCGCGGCCGGTCGAGGTGGTTGATGGCGCCCGCAAGGTCTTGATCAACAGCGCCTACCAGAGCCCGCAACTGATCGCCCAAGCCGCCGGATTGACGGTCTACCCTGAGGATCGCTACCAGACCGGCCTCGTCACCAGCGTGGTGGCCGACGATGCCGTCGGTGAGCAGCTGACGATCGAGCGGGCTACGCCGGTCGAGGTGACGGTCGACGGCACCACTAGGACGCTGCGCACCCAAGACAAGACGGTGGCCGACTTGATTCATGATAAGCAGATCCCGATGGGCGCCCAAGACCTGACCTCGGTTCCATTGGACAGCGCATTGACGCCTGATATGCACCTTACCATCGTGCGGGTGGAGAACGTCACCACCACCGTCACGCAAGTGCTCCCGAATGCCACCCGGACGACCAAGGATAACACCATGGACATCGGCCAGAGCCGGGTGGTCCAAGCCGGCGCGCTCGGCCACCGCGACGTCACCTACGATATTCACTATCACGACGGTGTCGAAGTTGCTCGTCAAGTTGTCAGCATCACCGGCGTGGTGGCACCCGTCACTCAGATCGTCGCCAGCGGCACACGCATCCCAGACGATATCTGGTACCGCCTGCGCCAATGCGAGAGCGGCGGCGACTACAGTCGCAACAGCGGCAACGGCTACTACGGCGCCTACCAGTTCGACCTCTCAACGTGGACGTCCAATGGCGGCACCGGCCTGCCCAGCTTGGCCTCGCCGGCCGCCCAAGACGCCGTCGCCCGGGCCACCGAGGCGCGCCGCGGCTGGGCGCCGTGGCCGGTCTGCGCCGTTAGACTTGGCCTGCTCTAGGCGGCCGATTGGCTCTGGGCCGGCGAACGCGGTAGAGTATCAGCATGGATCTCACTAATCTTAATGATCTGCAGACGGCGCTGCGACTGGCCGGCATCAAGCCAAAGAAGGGCTTAGGCCAGCACTTCTTGGTCGATCGCCCAAGCCTCGAGGCCATCATGGGTGCGGCCGATCTAACGCCCAGCGACATCGTGCTCGAGGTCGGCCCCGGCCTCGGCGTCATGACACGGCCGCTCTGTGAGCGCGTTGGGCGAGTCGTGGCCGTCGAGGCCGACGCCGAGCTGGCCGAGCTGCTCGGCCGTGATGCACCGTCCAACCTCACCATCGCTCACGCCGACGCGCTGCGCTACGATCTCACGACGCTGCCGGCGGGCTACAAGGTCGTCGCCAATCTCCCCTATTACCTCACCAGTAATCTGTTGCGCCAGTTGCTCGAGAGTACCAATCCGCCGGCCACCATGTCTCTCTTGGTCCAAAAAGAGGTGGCCGAGCGTTTGGTGGCGGCCCCCGGCCAGCTCTCGGTGCTGGCCCTCTCGGTTCAGTATTACGCTCATGCTAAGATAGTGGCGATGGTTGAACGACACAAGTTCTGGCCGCCACCCCAAGTCGACTCGGCGGTGGTGCGCATCGAGCGCCGGGCCCAGCCGGCCTTTGCGGCCGAGCCGGAGCGACTCTTTCGGCTGGTCAAGGCCGGCTTCGGCGAGCGGCGCAAGCAACTCAAGAACTCGCTGGCCGGCGGCCTCAATGCCAGCGACCAGGCCATTCTGACCATGCTGGCTTCGGCCGAGATCGACCAGACGCGCCGGGCCCAAGAGCTCGACCTCGCCGACTGGCAGCGGCTCTACGCCGCCGCCGCCGGAGCCAAACTGATATGAAGCTCCTAGCCAAGCTCTTCGGCGGCCTATTGGTGCTGGCACTCAGCTCGGCCATCCTAGTGGCCTGCTTCGACGCCACCATCTTGAAGGCCAGCTTCGTCATCGCTCGGGCCGATCAGACCTCGGTCTACGACACCCTCTCGACGCAATTGATCGATGGCATCGCTACTAATAACGGTGTCGCTCAGCCTCAAGTTAAGACCGAGCTGGCCGGCGTCATCACGCCCAGCTATGTGAAGGCCAAGCTAGCCGCCTACCTCCAAGGTCTCGAGCAGCACTACCGGCTCGGCGGGCCGGCGCCGCAACTCGACGTCGGCGATCTGCCGGCCCAACTAACGGCCGCCGGCGTGACGCTGCCGCCGGACGCGCAGGCCAAACTGAACGACCAGATCAACCAGCAGACTAATCAGTCAGCCAAACTGCCGGCGCTGGCCGGCGTCTACCATGGCAGTGCGGCCGCCAAGTGGGGACTGTGGTTGGCGGCCGTCGTGCTGGCCGCTCTCTTGGTCTTGGTGAGCCCAGCCCAACGCCGCCTCTTTGGCCTGGCCAAGGCGCTCTTTGGCTCGGCCGCGCTGCTCGGCGTCTACTACGCTATTCTGCGCTATCTGCCCAGCTTCGTCGTTCACCGTATCGGCACCGCCGCCGGCTCAAGCGACCCGCTGCTCGGCTCGGTTAACCAGCTCTTGGCGGCCGCTACCACCGGCATCGCCGGCGTGCTGTTGCGCTGGATCATCGGCCTCGTGGCCCTCGCCACCGTTCTACTCGTGGCCGAGCCGATCATCCGCCGCCGCGGCCGCAAGGCCGCTAAAACGGCTGCGGGGACGCGCACCCCACTG
>CAYMAB010000011.1:0-9314 GCA_964388345.1 uncultured Candidatus Saccharimonadales bacterium | reverse complement strand
AGGCCTGAATCTCGGCCGCCTTGATCTGGTCTAGGATGGTCTCGAGCTCGGCCAAGACGGCGCCGGCGGTATTAAGTTCGTTGCGCGACAGCCACGCGTTGGCCGGCGTGGTGGCGTAGTCGCGGGCCAGCGCGAGGTGTTTCATTAGGTCTTCGGTGAGCGACTGAAACTGGCCGCGTAGTTCATCGATCAGTGAGAGCGGCTCGGCCATGCTACTTCTTGGTGGTCTTGGCGGCCGGCTTCTTGGTGGCAGCGGTCGCCTTCGGCTTAGCGGCGACGGCTGGCTTGGCCGTCTTTGTCACCTTGACGGGCTTGGCAGCTTCGCCGAGCGTCTTCTTGATTAGGGCGTTCAGCCGCGACTTCTTGCGCGCGGCCGTGTTGGGGTGGAGCACGCCTTTCTTGACGCCGCGATCGATCTCGCTGGCGGCGGCGCGAAAGAGCTCCACGACCTTCTTTGCCTCGCCGGCGGCCATGGCATCGGTGACGGCCCGAACATCCTTACGGATGGCGGTCTTGACGGCTTGGTTGCGCAAGTTGCGCACGGCGGCCTGTTTATTACGCTTGATGGCAGATTTGATGACTGGCATAGACTTGGACTATAACGGGTTTGGGCGGATTTGTAAAGATGTTGGGCGAGTAAAAACGAGGAACCCCCGGGAGAGATTGTCGGCAACGGATGTCGCCAACTTTCTCCCCCGGAGGCCCGAGTGACGCGCCCCAAGGGGGCGTGGAGCCGCAGGCCGCGAACCTGCTGTCGGATCCTCCACATGGTCCCGATATGGTATGGTGCTAACCATGTCAGGCCCCCCGTGTACCTCCGTGGGCCCCGTCGGACGTGGCCAGAGGCCACCGCAGTCCGAGTGCGGGCGAATGTGCGACTTCGCAATCGGCGAGCATTGACGGATCTCTGCTTCCGGGCATGTTACTTTTTTCAGCCATCCTATCGCCGTGGAAGGCATAGATGACGGCCACATACGTCTCTGGCAAGGTTAGGGTGTCGTGGGATGCTTGTGATCCCCGATTCCGGTTCCTTCTCGGCGTGGCGCGAGCGTTGGCCAGTCGTTATGTGAAGCCCCCGCCCCCTCACGAAGAGGAGGTGTTCTTGAAGTTCCGCGTCACGGCTACTTCTGCTGCGGGGGCGGTTGTGCGTACATGAGCACGGACATGCCTTCTCCTTCTTGTTTGTCGGGGTCCGGCATCAGCTGCCACCCGGAGTGGTGACGCTGGTGGCCTTACTTTAGGCGCCTTAGTCATTTCCGTCAAGGCTTGTTAACAGTTGGGAGCCACAACAGATCAGAAAACCGCTTATGCTCTATTGACAAAAGAGTCGGTTTTTGCTACTATATTGAATCTTATGGATCTCACACCAAAACAACAGACATCCGAAGCCATTCGCCAAGCCGAGAGCATCCTAGTGGTGACGGGCCAGAATCCGACCGTCGACCAAGTCGTGGCGGTCTTGGGGCTGGCCGCTATTCTGCGCAAGTTTGGCAAGAAGGTCAGCGCCGTCATCAGTGATCCGCTGCCGCAGGGCCTCGCCGGCCTGTCGCTCGGTGTCGCCGACCAAGGCCTAGCCGGGCTGCGCGACTTCGTCCTAAAGGTCGACCTCTCCAAGAGCGAGGTCGATAAGTTGCGCTACACGATCGAGGAGGGCAAGCTCAACATCCACATCACGCCGTTCAAGGGTGGCTTCGCGCCCAGCGACATCACCTTCGCCTACGGCAGTTATCACTACGACGTCATCGTCGTGATGGGCGTGCCGACGCGCGCCCGCATCGACCGTGTCTTCGACCAGACCCCAGAGATGCTGGCGACGACGCCGATCCTGAACATCGACTTCCACCGCTCGAACGAGAACTACGGCGCCGTCAACTTGATCGATTCGAACGCCGCCAGCCTCTGCGAGATTCTGGTGGCGCTGTCCGAGTCGCTCCAGACCGGCCTCGTCGACGAGTCGATCGCGACGATCCTGCTCACCGGCATCATCTCAAGCACCGACCGCTTCACTGCTCAGCACACCACCGCCAAGGCGCTGACGGTGGCGGCCCAGATGATGGCGGCCGGCGCTCACCAGCAAGAGATCGTGCGGGCGCTCTACAACCGCCCCGATCGCTCGAAGCGCAATGAGAGCCCGCGCCGCGACGCCCGGCCGCAGCCGAAGGCCGAGCCCAAGAGCGACGGCCAACTCGAGGCCAGCCAGAGCGTCACGATCGAGCCGGAGCCGACCCGAGCGCCGCCGATCCAGCCCGACGAGATCTCGTTATAATAGAAGACATGAATGGTCTGCTCGTCGTCGATAAGCCGAAAGGGATCACGTCTTTTGACGTGATCCGCCGGCTACGTCAGATCACCGGTGTGCGCAAGATCGGCCACACCGGCACGCTCGACCCGCTGGCCAGCGGCGTGATGCTGCTCGTCTTTGGCAGCGCGACCAAGCGGGCAGCCGATTACAGTAAGCTCGATAAGAGCTACGCGGCCGAGGTGATGCTCGGCGCCACCAGCTCGACTGGTGATGCGGAGGGGGAGAAGACGGCGGTCTCGGATCACAAGCCAACGCTCGATGAGGTCAGAACTGTGCTCAAGGCCTTTGTAGGACCAATCACCCAGACGCCGCCGGTCTACTCGGCCATCAAGATCGCCGGGCAGGAGGCCTACAAGCGAGCGCGGCGTGGTGAGACGGTCGAGATGCCGAGCCGGGCGGTGACGATTCACGCGCTCGAGCTGATCGATTACGTCTATCCGCTGATTCGGTTCACGGCCGACGTCTCGAGTGGCACCTACATTCGCACGCTAGCCGAGGACATCGGCCAGAAGCTCGGCACCGGGGCCTACTTGAGTGGCCTCGTGCGTACCAAGGTGGGGGAGTTCGGCCTCGATCAGGCCTTACGGCTCGAGGGCGCTACGGCCGACGCGGTGATGAGCCGATTGATGAGGCCTTGAAGTCGGAGCCGAAATCTGCTATTATAAGAGGCGAAATGCTCAAGACAGAGTCTAAAACTAAGGTCATCAAGAGCGTCCAGACGCACAAGCAAGACACCGGTTCGCCGGAGGTTCAGATTGCCATCTTCACGGAGCAGATCAAGGAGCTGACGAAGCACTTGCAGACGCACAAGAAGGATAATCACTCCCGTCGTGGGCTGATCAAGATGGTCGGTAAGCGCCGCAGCCTGCTCGACTATTTGCAGAAGCGCGACGACGGCGCCTATCGTGATTTGATCAAAAAGTTAGACCTGCGACGCTAGCCCAAAAGAGTATCTCAAAACAGAACTAATTATTTATTCATTCAAGGCATGAGTTCGATGCTTTGATGGAGTAAAGAATTAACCGATCGGTCCGAAGAGAGTGGTAGAGTCCTTTCGCCTACACTGATGTAAGCGGCAGACCCCTGGCACTCCCATGGACGAGATAAGGAGTAACATTGGAGATCATTCACCCCTTTGGGGGTAAGACTCAGAAGTTTACGGCCAAGTTCTGTGGCCGCGATTTAGAGATTGAGACCGGCAAGATGGCGTTCCTAGCCGACGGTGCTGTGACGGTGCGCTACGGCGACACCATGGTGCTCGGTACGGCCGTGGTAGCCAACCAGCCGCGCGACGGCATCGATTTCTTTCCGCTCTTGATCGACTACGAAGAGCGGATGTACGCGGCCGGTAAGATCTCCGGCAGCCGCTTCATTAAGCGCGAGGGGCGAGCCAGCGAGCGAGCGACGCTGTCAGCGCGGCTGATCGATCGGCCGATTCGGCCGCTCTTTCCGAAGGGCTACCGCAACGACGTCCAAGGTATCGCCACGATTCTGTCGGTGGACGGCGTCCATTCGCCCGACATCATCGCCATGATCGCCGTCTCGGCGGCGCTCTCGATCTCGGGAGCGCCCTTTGAGGGGCCGGTGGCCGGAGTGCGCATCGGTTTGGTCGGGGATGAGCTGGTGGCCTTCCCGACGGCCGAGCAGCTGGCCGAGAGCAAGCTTGACCTGACGGTGGCCGGCACCAAGGACGCCATCATGATGGTGGAGGCCGGCGCCGATGAGGTCTCTGAAGAGGTCATGACGCGCGCCATCGAGCTGGCCCACAAGGAGATGCAGGCGGCCATCGAGTTGCAAGAACAGCTCGTCAAGGCGATCAAGCCAGAGCCAAAAGAGTACGAGCTGGAGCTGCCGAACGACGAAATCGTCAAGATTCTGGAAGAGTACCTGAAGCCGAAGCTGGGGCCGGCGGTGCGCCACCAAGACCACTACAAGCGCCACGATGCCATCAAGAACTTGGAGCGCGAGGCGATCGAGCGGTTCGGTAACGACCATAAGCATAACGAGATCAGCGAGGCCTTCGGCAAGGTCATCGACCACGAGATTCGCCGGGCCATCCTCGAGGATGGCCAGCGGCCCGATGGCCGCTCGACGACCGAGATTCGCCCGATCAGCGGCCAAGTCGGCCTGCTACCGCGCACCCACGGCTCGGCGCTCTTCACCCGCGGCTCGACCCAGATCTTAAACATCACCACGCTGGCCTCGACCAGCTACGCCCAATTGATCGATACGATGGAGGAGGATTCGAGCAAGCGCTACATGCACCACTATAACTTCCCGCCCTATTCGACCGGTGAGGTGAAGCCGATGCGTACGCCGGGGCGGCGCGAGATCGGCCACGGCGCGCTGGCCGAGCGAGCTCTGATCCCGGTGATTCCGCCGGTCGAGGACTTTCCCTACACCATCCGAACCGTCTCCGAGGCGCTCAGTTCGAACGGCTCGACCTCGATGGGCAGCGTCTGCGCCTCGACCCTGAGCCTGATGGACGCCGGCGTGCCGATTCGTAAGCCGGTCGCCGGTATCGCCATGGGTCTCGTGACCGACGGCCGGAAGTTCGTGGTGCTCTCCGACATTCAAGGTGTCGAGGACTTCGCCGGCGACATGGACTTCAAGGTGGCCGGTACCGACGATGGCATCACGGCGCTACAGATGGACATCAAGGTGAAGGGCATCACGCCGGCGATTCTAAAGGAAGCATTGGCGCAGGCGCACGACGGCCGAGCCACGATCATGGCCAAGCTGCTGGCCATTCTGGACAAGCCACGCACCGAGCTGGCACCGTACGCGCCGCGCATCTTCAAGCTGATGATCAAGCCGGAGAAGATCAAGGAAGTCATCGGTAAGGGCGGCGAGACGATCAACAAGATCATCGCCGAGACCGGCGTCGAGATCGATATCGAGGATACCGGACTGGTGATGATCGCGGCTAGCGACGGCGAGGCGGCCGAGCGGGCCATCAAGTGGATCGAGAGCCTCGTGGCCGACCCAGAGATCGGCAAGATCTACGACGGCCGCGTCGTTAAGATCATGGACTTCGGCGCATTCGTCGAGATCATGCCGGGCAAGGACGGCCTCGTGCACGTCTCGCAGCTGGCCGATCACCGCGTCGAGCGGGTCGAGGATGTCTTGAAGCTCGGCGACAGCGTCAAGGTCAAGCTGATGGAGATCGATGGCCAAGGTCGGTTGAACCTGAGCAAGAAGGCGGCCGACAAGGCCCGCAACTAACGAGCCCAGTGTGGGCGAAGGGTGATGGAGAAGACCCAAGCACTACAGCAGATCGCCGATGAGATCGTGGATCAAAAGGTCTGCCCGGAGCTGGCGGCTGGCGCCACCCAGCTGGTCTTTGCCGACGGCAGCCCCGAGGCCGAGGTCATGTTCATCGGTGAGGCGCCCGGTGCCAACGAGGACCGAATCGGCAAGCCGTTCGTCGGCGTGGCCGGCAAGTTCCTTGACGAGATGTTGGCCTCAATTAACTTGAAGCGTAGTGAGATCTACATCACCAACATCGTCAAGTACCGGCCGCCGGGCAACCGCGATCCGGAGCCAGAGGAGATCGCGGCCTTCATGCCATTCTTGCGGCGCCAGATCGAGGTGATTAAACCGAAGCTGATCGTCTTTCTGGGCCGCCATGCCATGAGCAGTTTTCTGCCGCAACTCAAGATCAGCCAAGTCCACGGCCAACCCAAGCGCAAAGACGGCCAAGTCTACCTGCCGCTCTTCCACCCGGCGGCGGCGCTCTACAACGGCCAGATGCGGCAGACCCTGATCGACGACTTTGCCCGCATCCCCAAGATCCTTGAGCTGATCGACTAACCGTTCTGTCATCCTGAGCGCAGCGGAGACCTCCGCTCTGATCGAGATGACATAACATCACCCGCCCCATACAGAGGGCGGATAAGAAAGGAACTATGAACGAAGAGAGACCAAAGAACCAACCAGAGATCGGCAGTCAGCGGCCGGGTGGTACCAACATGCCACCGATTGAGCCGGCTCGCCAAGATCAAGCACCGAGAGACCCGAAGCCCGCAACCGGCGACGCCAAGCCAGCCGATGGCCGGCCGCCGCGTGGCGGACAGTCGAATGGCCGCGGCGGGGGACAGAGCCGCGGCACCAACCGTACCCCGAAGGGCACCCGCCATCGCGGGCCGCGAACACCGCAGCTCGTCATGGAGGGCGAGGTGACACCAATTAACCGCTCGGTCTTTAACGGCAACGATGGCAAGCCGGAGAAGCGGGTGGCCAACGTGGCGACGCGCGAGCCGAAGCTGCGCATCATTCCGTTGGGCGGGCTGGGGGAGATCGGTAAAAACATGACGGCGGTGGAGTTCGAGAACGACATCATCATCATGGATATGGGCTTCGCCTTCCCGGATGAGAATCAGCCGGGCATCGACTACATCATCCCTGACACGACCTACTTAGAGAAGAACAAGGACAAGGTGCGCGGCATCATCATCACGCACGGCCACATGGATCACATCGGCGCGGCCGGCTACATTCTGCCGAAGTTTCCGGTGCCGGTCTACGGTTCGCGGCTAAGCCTCGCATTCACCGAGAAGCAGATCAGCGAGTTCAACATCGCCAAGCCGAAGTGGATGGTGATGGATCCCGATAAGCACGAGCGAGTCCAGATCGGCGCCTTCAACGTCGAGCTGGTCCGGGTGACTCACACCATCTCCGACTCGACGGCGGTGGTGCTGCGCACGCCTGTCGGCACCATCATCAACACCGGCGACTGGCGCCACGATAGCGAGCCGCTCGACGGCCGCTTGATGGACATGCCGCGCTTCAAAGAGATCGGCGAGGAGGGCGTGCTGCTCCTGATGAGCGACAGCACCAGCTGCGACCACGCCGGCCACGGACCCAATGAGCGGATCGTGGTGCCGACGATCGACGACCTCTTTAGCAGGGCCAAGGGCCGCATCATCATCTCGACCTTCTCCAGCTCAATCACCCGCGTGCAGCTGATCATCGATGCCGCCGCCAAGGCCAACCGCAAGCTGGCGCTGGTGGGTCGCTCGACGCTCACCAATGTGGAGCTCTGTGTCCGCCACGGCTACATCAAGATCCCGGCTGGACTGATCATGCGCGTCCAAGACATCATCCGCCAGCCGGACGACAAGGTGGTGGTGCTCTCGACCGGCTCGCAGGGCGAGGAGAACTCGGCGCTGGTACGGATGTCGACCGGCGACCACCAGCACATCAAGATCAAGCCGGGAGACAGCATCATCCTGAGCTCGAGCGTCATTCCGGGTAACGAGAAGCCGGTCTTCCAGCTGATCGACAACCTAATGCGCGAGGGTGCCGATGTCTTTGCTCGCATGTCCGAAGAGGTGAAGAAGCACGGTCCCATCCACGTTGGTGGTCACGGCTTCCGCGAGGATGTCGGCGATCTGATCGAGCTGATCAAGCCGAAGTACTACATGCCGATTCACGGCGAGTTTCACCACCTCGTCTTCAGCGCCGAGGTGGCGGTGGAGCGCAAGGTGCCGCGCGAGAACGTCTTCCTACTCGATAACGGCGACGTGCTCGAGCTCACCCCGACGCGAGCCGAACGGGCCGCTCGCGTGCCCTGTGGCGCCATCATGATTGATGGCTCTGGCGTCGGCGACGTCGAGAAGGTGGTGCTGCGCGACCGCTTGGCGATGGCTAGCGAAGGCGTCTTCGTGATCGTGGCGACCGTCAGTCGCAAGACCGGCCAGCTCGTCACCTCGCCCGACATCATCTCGCGCGGCTTCGTCTATATGAAGGAGAACGAGGAGCTGATCGGCAAGGCCCGGGCCGAGGTGCGCAAGGCCTTCGAGCGAGCGCAGGCCAACCGCCGACCGAACCAGCCGACCGACTGGAGCAAGTTCAAGCTCGATCTGCGCGACCAAGTCAGCAGTTTGCTCTACGCCCACACCAAGCGCAACCCGATGGTGCTGCCGGTCATCAACGAAGTTTAACTCCGCAACCTCGGGCCCCTATACCCTAGATTAGCCGCAAGAGGTATAATTCTTGATATGGCCAAGCGTAAAAAGAAGGCGGTTAAGAGCTTAAAGCCCGAGCTCAGCCCAGAGGTTGGGCGCGAGGTGGTGGCGATCGTCTTTGGCGCCGTCACCATCCTGTTGATTCTGGCCATCTTCCACTTCGGTGGCGGCCTCGTCAATACCGTCTTCTCTGGTCTTCGCACCGGCATCGGCTACAGTGCCTACTTGCTGCCGATCGTCTTCGCGGCGCTGGCGTGGCTGCTCTTTCTCCCAGAACAATATGAAGTCGGGGCACAGACATATCTTGGCTTCACTGGCTTCGTCCTAGCGCTCTCTGGGCTGCTGCACCTCTCATCGAAGAGTGCCAATGCGGCGGCCGTCGCCAAGGCCGGTCAAGGTGGTGGCTACGCCGGCCTCGCTATCAGTCGCGGGCTGCTCGCCATTCTAAACGTGCCGGCCAGTACCGTTGTACTCATCACCATCATGGCGATCTGCTTGATCGCGGCCGCCAACGCTCGCCTCTCCGACATGATCAAGGGCATCATCGGGCTCTTCCGTCGCGGCCCGCGCGAGGAGATCCAGATCAATGAGCCGGCAGGGTTGACGGTCAACACCAGCCTGCCGATCAAGGGGCAGCTCGACGCCTCGCGCAAGGGCAAGGACGACTTCGAGGCTCTGACGGTCAACGCCGACCCCGACTGGACCTTCCCGAGCGAGGATCTCTTGGACAACGCCACCGGCAAGGCCGACGCCGGCAATATCAAGGAGAACGCCGCCATCATCCAGCAGACGCTCGAGAGCTTCGGGATCGAGGTGGCGATGGGCGAGGTCAACGTTGGCCCGACGGTGACGCAGTATACGATGAAGCCGTCGAGCGGCGTCAAGCTGAACAAGATCACTGGCTTGGAGCACAACCTAGCACTGTCGCTGGCGGCCCACCCGATTCGCGTCGAGGCGCCGATCCCGGGCAAGAGCGCCGTTGGCCTAGAGGTGCCGAACAAGAAGGCCGCCATGGTGCGACTGCGCGACTTGATCGCCTCGCC
>CAYMAB010000010.1:0-9690 GCA_964388345.1 uncultured Candidatus Saccharimonadales bacterium | reverse complement strand
AAACGGCCAAGTCGGCATCGCCGTCGGCATGGCCACCAACATCCCGCCACACAACTTGAGTGAGCTGCTCGACGCCGTCGTCTACATCATCGACCACCCCGAGGCCGGCGCCCAGGATCTAGCCGCCATCGTGAAGGGGCCGGACTTCCCAACCGGCGGCATCATCTACGGCCAAGAGTCAATCAAGCAGGCCTACGGCACCGGCCGCGGCGGCATCGTGGTGCGAGCCGTCGCCGAGATCGTCGAGGACAAGCATGATAACTTCCAGATCGTCGTGACTGAGATTCCCTACGCCGTCAACAAGGGTACGCTAGTGGAGAAGATCGCTGAGCTGGTCAAGGATAAGCGCATCACCGGCATCAGCGACCTGCGCGATGAGTCGTCGCGGCGCAGTGGTGGCATCCGCATCATCATCGACCTGAAGAAGGACGCCTACCCGAAGAAGATCCTGAACCA
The DNA here is from genome assembly GCA_964388345.1 of uncultured Candidatus Saccharimonadales bacterium. Classification (GTDB taxonomy): domain Bacteria; phylum Patescibacteriota; class Saccharimonadia; order UBA4664; family DATIHN01; genus CAYMAB01. The sequence goes on along the minus strand of CAYMAB010000010.1, from coordinate 9,234 downwards.
GCTCTACAAGTTGACGCCGATGCAGACGACCTTCCATGTCAACATGTTGGCACTGGTCGATGGGCTGCAGCCACGCGTACTCAGCCTCGAAGCCATGTTGAAGGAGTTCCTGAAACACCGTCAGACGGTCGTGCGCCGCCGTACCGAGTTCGAGCTGCGGCGGGCCAAGGAGCGCGCTCACATCCTCGAGGGTCTGAAGATTGCGCTCGACCACATCGATGAGGTGATCAAGACGATTCGGGCCTCGCGCACCACCGACGAGGCCCAAGCCAACCTCATGAAGCAGTTCAAACTGACCGACCTGCAGGCCAAGGCCATTCTGGCGATGCAGCTGCGCACGCTGGCCGGCCTCGAGCGCCAGAAGATCGAGGATGAGCTGGCCGAGCTCTTGAAGCTGATCGGTAAGTTGGAGAAGATCTTGGCCAGCGAGAGCGAGATCTTGCGCGTCATTAAAGAAGAGTTGCTTGAGCTCAAGAGTAAGTACGGTGACGAGCGGCGCACCCAGATCGTTTCAAGCGAGCTCGGCAAGTTCAGCGAGGAGGAGCTGGTGCCAAACGAGCAGGTCATCGTGACGCTGACGACCGGCAATTATATTAAGCGCATCCCCGCCAATACCTACCGCTCGCAGAGCCGCGGCGGCAAGGGCATCATCGGCATGTCGACCAAAGAGGAAGACGTCGTTGAGCACCTTGTCTTGACCTATAACCACGACACCATCCTCTTCTTTACTAATAAGGGCCGGGTCTTCCGGCTGAAGGTCCACGAGCTGCCGGCGGCCTCGCGCACGGCCAAGGGCCAGCCGGTCGTCAACCTGCTCCAGCTGCAGCCGGAGGAGAAGGTCACCTCGCTGATCACGCTCGACAACCAGACCGAGGCCAAGTACCTCTTCATGGCGACTCAGAACGGCACCGTCAAGAAGACGGCGCTGGCCGACTACACCAACGTGCGTTCGAGCGGGTTGATCGCCATCAGGCTCGACGCCGGCGACGAGCTGAAGTGGGTCAAGCTGACCACCGGTACCAGCGAGATCATCATGTCGACAGCATTGGCGCAGGCCATTCGCTTCAAAGAGAGCGATGCTCGCCCGATGGGCCGAGCCACCCGTGGGGTGCGCGGCATCCGCCTGCGCAGCGGCGACTCGGTCGTTGGCATGGACGTCGTCATGCCCGGCTCCAAGCTACTCGTCATCACCCAGAACGGCTACGGCAAGCGCACCGGCGTCGAGCAGTTCGCCACCCATGCCCGCGGCGGCGTCGGTATCAAGGCCGGCGTCATCTCCGACAAGACCGGCCGGACCGTCGATGTACGCGCCATCACCGAGGATAGCGACGACGTCGTGGTGGTCTCGACCGGTGGTCAAGTCATCCGGCTACCGCTCAAGCAGATCTCACTGATCGGCCGAGCCACTCAAGGGGTGCGGATCATGCGCTTGAACGGTGGCGACCATGTCGCCTCGGTCGCCCTCGTCGGCGAGTCGAAGCTTGAAGAAGAGCTCTCCAGTGCCAAAGAGAGCGAGCCGGCCGAGGACGTCGAAGACTAGAATTGTGCAATAGTACAATTTTACAGGGGGTCTCACCCGGGTTTTTCTGTAACAATCCACAATGTAAGACTCTAGAACCAACAGGTATGCTAGCTGTAGTTTCAATCTGTAGTAAGGCGGCCAGACTACAGAGGAAATAATAAATGTGAGGGGACATGGCCAGAAGGCAGACGCAGATCACGATTAAGTTTGGCTTGGCTCTACTTGGGGCCGTAGCGCTATCTGGCGTAGCCTTTGCAGCTGGCCCGGCCCAAGACACTGGCCATGCCACCACCAATAACTCGACCACCTCGACCGTCAACGAGACCACCACTGGTGGCTCCAACCCGAATATCGTCGTTACGACCAATGACTCCGGTGACTCGAGTGGTACGATCGGTACCGCCGGCTCCCAGACCCCCAATACCGGTGCCGGTCTCGACGTCACCGATCATAGTACTGGTGCCACCCTGGGTGATCCCTCCAACTCCGATCCAACTGCTACCGCCACGATCGACGGTGGCTCCGTAGCGCCACCACCCGCTTCCGGTGATACCCCAACGACCACGAATGGTACCGTCGCCGCGTTGACGACCACTGGTGCTGCGGCCACGACGGCTACCAACACACCGCTGCGTAGCTATCATTATGTTGTCCCATCACACCAGACACCGGCGGCTCCAGCGCCCCAAGTCAGCGCCACCACCAGCGCGCCACCGCCGGCCAACCACCCGGCTCCGACCCTCCCGGCCGGCGCCGCTGTCTTCCGCGACACCGCCATCGTGGTGCCGAGCGTCGAGCACAACCATTTCGACCTTGGCCGCACTCCGGCGGCACTGCGCAGCCTCGGCCTCGCTACCGGCTTGGCCCTTCTCACGATCATGGCTTCCTATGTTCTCGCCAGCCTCTTCCTTATGCACCAACGTCGCACCGGCTTCAGTCTGGCTCCGCGCGGTCCGGGAGCGTTGGTCCTTCAATCTGTTACCCAACATGGTGAGTTCGCCGTAAGGTCCAACCTTACTACGAGCTCACTTTTTAGTGGTTCGATGCTAGCGGCCAGAACCGTCGCCGCCCGGTATCGGCTTGGGTTAAAAACAAACTTCAATCTAACAATGCTACAAAGAAAGGGGGTGACAACATGAAGATTCCAAAGTTAACGCTAATGACTCTTATGTCTGGCGTGGTGGTCCTGACGTTGTCGGGTGCGGCGCTAGCCGACTCTGGCAGCATCAGCGACACCGGTCCAAACTCGCACAGTAGCGTCTCGACCGATAACACCAACACCGTGACGGTTCAGAACCAGAACAACATCCAAGTGACCAACGACAACGACCAGACGGCTCGGACCGGCTCGGCCAGTGTCTCGGACAACACTTCGGCCGGTAGCGCCATGAGCGGGGCGGCCACCAACAACAACACCACCGTGACGACCATCCAAGCGGGCGGGGCCCAAGCTCCAGCCGGCGGCGGCGGTCAAGGTGGCGGTTCTGGTAACGGCGGCGGCACAGCCACCACCGGCTCGGCCGGTAACGGCTCAAGCACCACGACCAAAGTGACGGCTGGCAAGGGCGGCGGCATTCTGCCAGAGACGGGTGCGACCATTCCGGTCAACGTCTCGGCTCTCAGAGCGCTCTACCACCCGACGACCTCAGTTCCGACCGAGACCGCGGCCATCGCTCACACCAAGAGTCTATCCACTGTCATGCTGGCCATCGCGGCCGCGCTCAGTCTACTCGGTGCACTTGGAAGCATGGTCTACTCTAACAAGCGGACTTTGAAAGTCTGAATGGGAAGAATGAGGGTAATGCAGGTGAGAAAGTACATACAGGCTCGTTACATCTTAGTAGCCGTTCCGGCGACACTGGCCCTCTCGGCCGTCGCTATCGGACAGAGCGCTACGAAGCACGGTCACAACCACGTGACCTCGACGACGCAACTTGAGACCTCGGGAACCTCGAAGCCGAACGTGACCGTCAACGGACACCACGTCGACGTCCCGGCCGGTGGCTCGGCCACCGTCCGGCAGGGGGATGGTCAGACGACCGTCTCGGTGGCACCAGCGGCCTCCGGCCAACCGGCCGGCGGTTCTGAGACCACCACGACGACACCAGATGGGACAGTCAACATCTCTGTCACCTCCAATACGGGGAGTGGCAGCCACTCCAGCCACAGCTTCGCAAGCGTCGACAGCAATGCCGACACGTTCTCGAACGTTCACCAGAGCGTCACGGTTCAAAAGACAGGTACGGGCTCGGTCCACGCCTCCAATTAGGCTCTAAAGCGGGCCCTCGGGCCCGGAACTAACAAATAATTTAAAGAAGGAGTTTCTCATGAAGAAGCAATCCGTCCTACGCTACGGCGCCATCGCTCTAGCCACCCTCGGACTCGGACTCGGCGTTGCCGCTGCCAGCTCTGGCAGCATCGACACCACCGGCCCGAACTCGCACCAGTCGGTTAAGGTCACGAACAGCAACACCGTTGATGTTCAGAACCAGAACCACATTGGTGTAAACAACAAGAACGACCAAAGCGCCAACACTGGTAGCGCTGAGGCCAAGCACAACACCACGGCCGGCGACGCCACTTCGGGCGACGCTAGCAACAGCAACGACGCCTCGACCAGCGTCACCATGTCGAGTGGTAGCGGTTGGAGCCTAGGCGACGTCTTCGGTAACACCGGCGGCGACGACGGCACCATCAGCAACACCGGTCCGGACTCGAACAACACGATCGAGTTCAAGACCACCAATAAGCTGACTGTTCACAACGACAACCAAGTCACCGTGAACAACAGCAACAACCAGCACGCCTCGACCGGCAGTGCCAAGGTTGACGGTAACACCACTGGCGGCAGTGCCACTTCGGGCAGCGCCAGCAACGACAACAGCTCAAGCACCACGCTCGACCTCTAAGTCGAACGACGCTACGCTGTAGTCCGCGAGGGGGCACATCGCCCCTCGCCGCAATCATCCCAAGATAGAACACGAAATCAGGTAATGGGCGGGAAGGAGAGAATATGACAACGAGATTCAAGAAAGTACTGTCGCTCGGTTTGGTGAGCCTACTAGTGGCGCTGCAGATGCCGCTGGTGGCTCTAGCCGACGACCAGTCGACTCCCGCCCCAACCACGACGGACCCGACTCAGACACAGACCACCACCCCGGCGGCCAACGATCCAACCCAGACCACCCCTGCACCGACGCCGGATCCGGCGCCCACCACTCCTGCGACCACCACCCCCGGGCCGACCAAGCCACCCGGTCCGGACGCCAACCTCTATACCTTCAACCCCACCACCGGGTTGTGGGAGTCCTCCGAGTATACTTGGAACCCAAAGACCGGCCAGACCGCTCCCAAGTCCGACCCCGGCTACTACTACAACCCAGCCACCGGTATGTGGGACACCACCACCTACCAGTACCATCCAGAGACCGGTACCTATCAGCCGGTGACGGTGGCGGCCGCCGTGCCACCAGCCGGCTCGGTCGCTCCAGCCGCCGCGGCCGCCGCCGATGGCTCGATCGATCCGTCGCTGGCCAGTACTCTAGCGGCGCTCTTTGGACCGGCCGCGCTCACTAACACCAACACCGGTCCGAACTCAACCAACACTATTGGTGATAGCAGCACCAGCAACAGCTTCTTCAGCCAGTTTAGTAAGGCAGTGGTGCAGAACAACCTCAACTCCAGCGCCACCACCGGCGACGCCAGCGTCACCGGTAACACCAACGCTGGCGATGCCACCACCGGCCCCGCTTCCGTCATCGCCAACCTCTTCAACCTGCTCAGCTCGGCATGGTCGTGGGCCAACGGCGGCCTCGGCTACTTCGTCCAGAATCTCATGGGTAACCAGAACGGTGACATCACGCTGGTGCCGACCGACGCCACCGGCGGCGGCGGCTCGCTCGGTGGGGCTGCCACCAGTGCCAGCAACAGCGGCACTGGTCCGAACTCGACCAACACGATCAACGATGGCAGCGACGGGACCACGACCGTCAACAACCAATCGAGCGGCACCATCAACAACAACCTCAACCTGCTGGCTCAGTCCGGCGACGCTAGCGTGGCCGGTAACACCAACGCTGGTAGTGCCACCTCTGGGGATGCCACCACCGATCTCAACATCATGAACATGATCAACTCGGCCATCGGCGCCGGTCAGTCGTTCCTCGGTGTCCTTAACATCTTCGGTAACCTCAATGGCGACATCCTCTTCCCGGCCGGCTTCCTCGATAGCGCCGTCGGCTCGGGTGCAACGGGTAGCGATGGCTCGACGGCTGCCAACACCACCACCGGCCCGAACTCGACCAACACCATCGGTGATACCAGCCAGAATACGGCCAACCTCACCAACGACAGCACCGGCACCATCAACAACAACCTTCAGACGGCGGCCCAATCGGGTACGGCCGATGTCACCGGTAACACTACGGCTGGCAGCGCCACCACCGGTGCGGCCAACACTCAGACCGACACCTTCAACCTGCTCAACGACAACTTGGTGGGGGACAACGCCGTGCTCGTCTTCGTCAACGTCCTCGGTCACTGGATCGGCGGGATCATGAACCTGCCAGGTGGCGACCAGACGACGGCCGGCCTCTTGACCGGTAACGCCAGCCTGACGAACGCCGATACCGGCCCCGGCTCGACCAACACCATCGGTGACAGCAGCCAGAACAACCTCAACGTCACCAACAACACCACCGGTACCATCAACAACAATGTCAATGCCGGCGCGATCTCGGGAGACGCTTCCGTCACCAACAACACCAACGCAGGCAACGCCACCTCTGGGAACGCTAGCGTGGCCGCCAACGTCGCCAACTTCATGGGCAGCACGCTCAATCTTAAGAAGTGGTTCGGCGTCCTCGTCATCAACGTCTTCGGTGACTGGACTGGCGACGTCAACCAGAACACCGCCGCTGGCAACCCAGTCGCTAGCGCCACGGGCACAAGCTCCAGTTTGGCCGCACCGGCCATCGCGCACCTAGCCAAGAAGACAGTTAGTGGCGGTGGACAGGGTAGTGGGACCACCAACAATTCCAGCGTCACCAACACCGCCGTTAAGGCCCAACCGGCCACCGGCGTGAAGGTACTGGCCGCCCAGACCGCTCCGACCTTCCTCGGCGGCGAGAAGAGCCCGACGGCCTTCTTCTTCCTCGGAGCCGCCGTGCTACTGATGCTGGCCGGAGTGCTCCTCGGAGCCGACCGCAAGCTTGGCGCGAAGAAGTCTTAAGCTCGGTCTTAGGATTCTGCTACAATAGGCGTATGAGCGCCCAATCAACCGAGAACGAACCCGAGCTCTGCCCAGTCTGTGGGGAGCCGATGGTGACCGAAGACGGTCAGACTCACTGCCCAAAGTGCGCCGCCCAGATCGATTGGGGCCTCGAAGACGCTGAGGATGGCGGGGAAGAGCAGTGATCACCTCCAGCCCCTACATCACGATCCCGCTGGTGGCTTGGTTGGTGGCCCAACTGCTCAAGTTCAGCCTAGCGGCCTTCAGCGGCCGCTTCGACTGGCGTAACTTCTACGTCTCCGGCGGCATGCCCAGCGGCCACAGTGCCGTGGTGGTCTCGCTGGCCGCGACGGCACTGATTCTAGCCGGCGCCACCAGTCCGCTCTTCGGTATCACAGCGGTGCTGGCCGCCATCGTGATGTACGATTCGCTCGGAGTGCGCCGCGCCACCGGCGAGCAGGCCGCCAGATTAAACCAGCTGATTGATCACCTTACGGCTAGAAAGCTCGGTCCGGCCCAACCCCAGCCGGCCTTGCGCGAAGTGCTCGGTCACCAACCACTCGAGGTGCTGGCCGGCGGCCTCGTCGGCCTCGCCATCGCGGCCGTCTTCAATCTCAGCCACCTTGACAGTGCGGCCAGCTGGCTCGGCGGTGCTCCCAGCCACCTCGAGCTCACCATCGACCTAGCGCTGGCGCTGGCCTTCCTAGTGCTTGGCCTGGGCGGTAGCTTCGTGGTGCGCACGCGGCGGCGCTCGGCGGCCATCAGGCGGGTCACTAAGGTGATCATGATCATGGCGCTGGCGGTTGGACTTCTCGGCCTGCTGCTCGACTTCGCCGCTGCCCAACACGCCCTCTATCTCGATTGGCGACTCTGGAGCTATCTGCTCGGCCTTGGCTTCGTGGTGTGGGCTGGGCTAGTGATCAGGAAGTATCGGATGTGGTTGCCGGCCAAACTGGCCGAGGAGTCTAGTAAGGCCCGGCGAGCGCGCTGGCTGCCACGGCGACGCTCGAAGTCGCGCTAGATGTCATCATAAGCACTTTAAGGTATACTGGATAGTAAAATGAAGGCCAAGCATCCCAACCAGACCGAACCAGAGCCATTGGTCCAGCGCCGTCGCTTCCGGCTCTTCGGCGCCGTCTTGGTGGTGGCCCTGACGGTCTCGGCGGCCTACCTCACCTACACCGCCTCGCGGGCCTCGAGCTTCCTCGTCTCTGTCACCGGCCATGTCTCTTATCTGGGCACCAACCGCTCCGGCATCGGCATCGCCACCTGTCGTGGGCCCAATCCCACCACTACCACCGATGGCGCCGGCAATTTCAGCTTCACGGCCGGTGGCGACGGCGGCACCGACAACAACAACCAAGGCTACTGCGTGCGCATCACCTCGGTGCCGGGCGTCAACATCGACAACGGCTTCAGCGTCGCCGGTATCAATAACAACTCCGAGCATCACGACGCCGATAGTTACGAGGCCCAGCTGGCCAACGTTAACTGCTACCATATCCCCATCTGCGCCGGTCGGGACTGGTACACGTGGGACCGCCCGACCGACCGCGACTTCAACTTCAATATCAGCGACGTACAGAACCCGACGGCGACCGTCAGCTCACCGGCCAACGGCGCCACCGTCGGTGGTACGGTCACTTTCGGGGCCGGCACCAGCGACAATGCCGGCGTCGTCAAGGTCAACTTCTACATCGATAACGTCTACTTCGCCACCGACAGCAGCTACCCCTACGCCGTCGGTTGGAATACGCTCGGCTATGCACCGGGGCAGCACCGCCTCTGGGCCAAGGCCTACGACGCCTCCGGCAACGGCGCCAACTCGGCCACCATCACGGTGAGCGTTAACAATAGCCACCCGGTGCCGCCCCCACCGCCTCCGCCGCATCCCAACCCAACGCCACACCCATCGCCGACCCCCAAGCCGGGCGGCGGTCAGTCCGCCACACCAGACACGACGCCACCGAGCGTGCCGACCAACCTCCAAGCCGGCCTGAACAGCGATGTCATCGTGCTCAGCTGGACCTCCTCGACCGACAACATCGGCGTCGACCACTACGAGCTCGATCGATCGCTCGACCAAACCAACTGGTCTAGCATCTCAAGCGACATCACCGATGTGACCTACAGCGACACCACCGGCGGCTTCAACGCCCACTATTACTATCGCCTCAGGGCCGTCGATGCGGCCGGCAACGCCTCGGACTACGCCACCGCCGATGTCAGCACCGGCAGCTTCGACTCGAACGCCTCGGCCGCTAGCACCACCACCGTTAAGAGCGACGACAAGCTGGTGGTGGCGACGATCGCGGCCGGCACCATCGATAGCGACGCCCAGTGTAGCATCATCAACGACACCCTCAACCAAGAGAAGCTCAATCCGCCGAAGCTGATCGCCATCTCTGGTCCGTACACGTTGGTCTGCAAGCAGTCCGACGGCACGAACATCGATACGTTCAAGAAGCGGGTGGCCGTGGCC
>CAYMAB010000009.1:0-9897 GCA_964388345.1 uncultured Candidatus Saccharimonadales bacterium | reverse complement strand
CGGCGACGAAGAGACGGTCATAAATAGCTTCAAACAAAAGACGCGCTATAACATTCGCTTGGCCGGCCGTCACGGGGTGACGGCGGCGCCGGTAGAGCCGAGCGAGGCCAACCTCAACCAGATGTACGACTTGATGCAGGCGACACAGGAGCGGGCCGGCTACTTCTTGCATACACGCGAGTACTTCGTCGACCTCTGGCGGCGCTTCGCTGCGGCTAATCAGGGCCAGCTCTTCTTTGCGACCTACCAAGGCCAAGTCTTGGCCGGCGTCTACGCCATTCATCTAGGCAAGCAGGGCTGGTACAAGGACGGCGGCTCGGTGCGCCAACACACCAATGTGATGGCGCCGTACCTGCTGCAGTGGGAGGTGATGCGTTGGCTGAAGACGAAGGGCGTCGAGAGCTACGACATGGTTGGGGTGGCGCCGCGCGACCAAGCCGGGCAGCACATCATGGACAGCCTCGAGCATTTTAAGGCCGGCTTCAGCCAGACCATAGTTGAGCTGATCGGGACCTGCGATCTGCCACTCGGGCCGGCCTACAAGCTCTGGGCGGTCGGCGGCGAGCGGCTGGCCGTGGCCTATCAGAGCCGGATCAAGAAGGAGTTCATCTACTGATGTTTCGCAAGTTTGTCAAAGCCATCACGCCGTCGCAGTTCTTCAAACGGATCGAGCCGTACGGGCACTGGGGTGAGGCCATCATCGAGCAGACCATCTTTGGTTTTCCGGCGCACGGGCTCAAGGTTATCGGTGTCACCGGCACCGATGGCAAGACGAGCACCTGCACGCTGATAGCGCAGATGCTGCGGTCCAGCGGCCACAAGATCGCCATGATCACGACGATCTCGATCGATTACGGCGACGGGGGAGGGGAGCGGCCGAACCCGACCCGATTGACCTCGCTCGGTTCGCTGCAGCTCGTCAAAGAGCTAAAGAAGGTCAAAGCCGCCGGGGCCGAGTGGCTGGTGCTGGAGACGACTAGTCATGCGCTGGCGCAGCATCGGGTGTGGGGTATTCCCTATAGCGTCGCCGTCATGACGAACGTCAGTCATGAGCACCTCGATTACCACGGCTCGTTCGAGCACTATCGCGATTCGAAGAAGCGGCTCTTTACTCAGACGGACCAGAATCGTAAAGGTCTGCGGGTTGGCATCGCCAACGCTGACGATCCCAGTGGTGCGCTCTTCGCGGCTGAGGTTAAGCATCCAATTCTCTATGGGTTGAAGGCCGGCGATTTGAAGGCAACCAAGGTCGAGTTGACGCCCAGCGGCAGCAGTTACGAAGTCGAGATCGACGGCCAGAGGCTCAAGATCGAGTGTCATCTGCCGGGCAGCTTCAACGTCTACAACTCGCTGGCGGCCGTCGGCGTCGGTCGGGCCATCGGTCTGACCAATGACCAAATCGAGCGGGGGATCGCCAGCCTCAAGGCGGTCGAAGGTCGCATGACGCGGGTGGACGAGGGCCAAGACTTCGGCGTCATCGTCGATTACGCTCACACGCCAGAGAGTTTCGAGAAGATCTTTAAGGAGGTAAGGCCGCTCGTCAAGGGCCGGCTCATCTGTGCCTTCGGCTCGGCCGGCCGGCGCGACGAGGCCAAGCGGGCGGCCCAAGGCAAGATCGCCGGCCAGCACTGCGACATCGTCATCGCTACCGAAGAGGACGACCGTGATGTCGATGGGCAAGAGATCCTTGAGCAGATCGCCAGTGGTGCCGAGGCGGCCGGGAAGAGGCGAGGGGAGTCGCTCTTCTTGGTGCATGTTCGTGAGAAGGCGGTCGATAAGGCCATCGAGCTGGCCAAGGGCGGCGACATGATCGTGCTGCTCGGCAAGGGCCACGAGAAGTCGATCCTTGGCAACGGCCCGCAGGCGGCCGAGCTGCGCCACAACGTCCAAGACGATAGTGACCGCCGCCGCGTCATTAAGCGCGACTACGACGAGGTCTCGGCGGTGCGGGCGGCGCTGAAGCGAAGACTGGGCCAGTGAACTACGACCGCCGGATCACGTTGCTGCTGGCGGTCGTCTTCGGGCTGCTCGTCATTCTCGTGGGGCTGGAGCGAGCCGCGCTGGTGTCGCGGCAGCTTCAGCAGCCGAGCCAGTCGACTATTCGTTAGCGATCGCTTACTTATCCAACTCCAGCGTCAGGCATTTGACGCCACCACCGGACTTGCGGAACTCGAGGATCGGTGTGCCGATGACGTCGAAGCCGGCGGCCCGGTACTTCTCTAGCAGGCTGGGCGACTCGTCGCTCGTGATGACGGTTTTGCCGTCGCTGACGGCGTTGAGGCCGAAGCCCTTGGCCTCGTCCTCGGTCGCCTCGATCAGGTTTGGCACGGCCGCCTGCAGCCGCTGCTGGCTGGCTTCATCAATGGCCGGGGGATAGTAGGCGACGGTCTCGGCGTCGAGCACGGTCAGCGAGGTGTCGAGGTGGTAGAAGCGCGGGTCGACGATGCGCAGCGAGATGACCTCGCGGTCGAAGTAGGCTTGGAGCTCGGCGTGGGCGGCCTCGTCCGACCGGAACCCGAAACCAGCGATGATCTTGTCGCCGTAGAGCATGGTGTCGCCGCCACCTTCAAAGAAGTGCTTGGCTCGTTTGAGCTCAGTGAAGCCATTATCTCTAAACCAGCGTTCATATTGATCGGTCTCCCCGCGGCGCTCAGGGTAGCGAAAACTCGAGAGCATGATCTTGCCATCGGCGATTAGGCAGCAGTCGGTCGCAAAGACCAAGTCCGGCAGGCCCTTGACCGGCGCGATCGTCTCGACCTGCCACCCAAGTCTTTCGGTATAAATCTGACGCAGTCGCTGCCACTGCCCGGCGGCCGTCTGCTCGGCCGGCTGCTCGGCGGCGTTCATCCAAACGTTGATCTCATACTCAATATCAAAGTAGGTCGGTGGACACATCAGAATACGTTTGGCCATGGAGGTATTATAACGGACTGGTGATATTGAAAAGCCACCTTCGTAAAGGTGGCGGTTGGGACGGTCCGAGCCGCCGTCCCTCGGCTTTAGAGATCCCTGTAGGCATTCGGTCAAGCGCCGGCAGGGTCGAACGGTTCGGCTCCCTTGCGAGCCGGGTCACCGATGACGTTGAGGTGGATCTCGGCCCGGTTGAGGCTTGAATCCCAGCTGCGCAGAATGGACTCGATGTCGTGCCAGATGTCTTCGAAATACGGCGCCCGCTTCGAGGTCCACCATGCGACGACAATGACGGCGAAGTTGGCGGGCATACTGGTGGTGTCGACGGTAGCGTGCACCAAGATCTCCTCGCCGATCTTGAGAACCTCACCGGTGTGGGTAAGAAAGCCTTCCGCGACCAGCTCGGCAAGCGCCGCCTCAACGCCTTCCCAATCCCCGAAGAGATCGAGCAAGACTGTCTTGGCATCAGCGCGGACGTACGGGTGTTCATGCGGCATGGCCGCCTCCTTGCAGTAGGCTTGCAACGGACTGTGAAGAACTGGGTCTTGCGACCGCTGAGCCCATAACTTTCGTTACGAACTCGGGGGTCGGTCCGACCCGTCCATCGCTGAACGGGCCGGACTCGGGCGGGCGGGGAGCGATCATCGCGGGATCAGGGCGCACTGAGCGCCGATGGTGGCGATGAGGTGATCTTTGCCGCGAGAGATCAGGATGGTCGAGCAGATCTTGCCACCCTTCTCGTAAGTGATGGTGTCGGGCTCAGCCCGGAGCGAGATGCTGTCGATCTTGATCGGCGCGTAGCGGCGCTCGATCTGGGTACGAGCTTGGTCGCGCTGCGTCGTGACGTGGTGGTCGAAATGCTGCACGACCAGAGCAACCACTACGAACAATGCAGCTATTACAGCGCAGGCAATGACGGAGCCTCCATAGTTGGCTCGCCTTTTGCTGAGGCCGACGCTCAAGCCGACGGCGGCAACGAGCAGTGCCACGGTCAGGAGGAAGGTCACGGTACCGTCCATATATTTCACACTCCTAGGAGTCGGGTGGAACGCCTCGATTTGAGGATACTTTATTATACGTTAGATTATGTTATCTGTCAATAGTGTATAGCCACCAGCGGTGGGAGCCGCCGCGGGATTGGCGTTCGAAGTAGAGCTTGGCCGTCTGGCCGCTGGATAGTTTACATGTAAACCAATGTTTGTGGGTGTAGATCTCACTGGAGCCATGGGTGCGATCGTGGTTGGCGCCGCGCTTGGTCTCGAGGACTTGGTCGATTTTGTACTCCACGCCGTGCCACGTGAAGCCGGCCGGGGCGACGGGAGCACCGTTGGGTCCGGCGGCCACGCCGATTGGTTCGATCGGCTCGTTGATGAACCGGCTGGAGGAGAAGTGAGGTTCCATGGTGCAATTATAGTAAACTTAAGGGCATGACGTTCGATCCCGCCATCTTCCACGCCTACGACATTCGTGGCACCTTCCCCGACCACATCAACGCTGGGGTGGCCGAGGCGGTTGGGCGAGCGCTGGCCGACCTGTTGCCGATGGAGGGGGTCGTGGCTGTCGGGCGCGACATGCGGCTGGATTCAAGCGAGTTGGCGGCGGCGGCCATTCGCGGCCTCATCGCTCAGGGGCGCGACGTCGTCGACCTTGGCCTCGTCACGACGGACATGGTCTACTACGCCAGCGGCAACGATGGTTTCGCCGGCGGCCTGATGGTGACGGCCAGCCACAATCCCGGCCAGTACAATGGGCTGAAGCTCTGCGGCCGCGAGGCCACGCCGATCGGTGGCCAGACTGGGCTGGCCCAGATCAAGGCCGCGCTCACCAGCGGCCAGTTCAAGAAGGCTAAGCGAGTCGGAACAGTGCGAAAACTCGATCTGGCGGCCGAGTGGGTCGACTTCTGCCTCTACTTCGGCGACGCCAGCACGTGGCCGGCCTATAACGTTGCCATCGACACCGGTAACGGCATGGTCGGGGCCATCATGCCGGCCTTCGAACGGCGCGTGCCGCTAGCCGTGACGCCGCTCTACTTCGAGCCCGACGGCAGCTTCCCGAACCACGTGCCGAACCCGGCCATCGCCGCCAACCTCGCCGACCTGACGGCCACTGTCAACGCGCACCACTTGGACTTCGGCATCGCCTTCGACGGCGACGGCGACCGCACCTTCTTCGTCGACGAGGCCGGCCGGCCCGTTAGCGCCTCGGCCATCGGCGCCGTCTTGGCCCGCGACCTCTTGGCCAAGAATCCCGGCGCCACCGTGCTCTACGACGTGCGCATGAGTCGGATCGTGCCGGAGACGATCGAGGCGGCCAGCGGCAAACCGATCCGCACGCCCGTCGGCGGCGGCTTCATCCGGCCGGCCATTCGGGAGCAGAAGGCCGTCCTAGCGCTCGAGGGCGCCGGCCACTACTACTACCGCGACAACCGCTACAGCGACTCTGGCCTCATCACCGCCGTCATGATCATCGACGCCCTGGCTCGCTCCGGCCAGCGCTTCTCTGAGCTGATCGCACCGTTCAACAAGTACTTCGACTCTGGCGAGATCAACCACCAAGTCGCCGATCCAGCGGCCAAGCTGGAGGCGGTGGCCAGTCAATTCTCGGATGGCAAGCAAGACCGCATGGACGGCTTGACCGTCGGCTATCCCGACTGGTGGTTCAACCTGCGCCCCAGCAACACCGAGCCGCTCTTGCGGCTGAACGTGGAGGCGACCTCGCAGGCGTTGCTGGATGAGAAGCTCAAAGAGCTTGAGGCCTTGATCGAGGCCAGTTGACGGGATCTCCTTCAAGCTCGTCTCATGACTCTTTGTCGGAGGCCTGTAACAAAAGTAATGAAGCCGATCTTGATGTTGCCGGGATCGGCGATCGTTGGCTCGGCCCTTGACAGCGATGGCTCGTCTCGATTACGATTGAGTCAGTTAGCACTCTAACGCTTTGAGTGCTAAATTTAACGAAACTTAGAGGAGGAGTCACGGATGAAACTACAACCTCTGGCCGATCGTATCGTGGCCAAGTCGCTGGAAGCCGAGGCCAAGAGCCCAGCTGGTTTATACATTCCCGAAACCGCCAAGGAGAAGCCGCAGGTCGGCGAGGTCCTAGCCATCGGCAAGGAAGTCAAAGAGGTGAAGGTGGGGGACCGGATTCTCTACACCAAGTATGGCCCGAATGAAGTTAAGATCGACGGCGAGGAACTGCTGCTACTCAAGGAAGAGGACGTTCTGGCCGTGGTGAAGAAGTAAGGAGCAGATGATGGCAAAGCAGATTTTCTATGATGACGACGCCCGCGGCCGCGTGCTGGCCGGCGCCAAGGAGTTATACGACGCCGTACGCGTGACGATGGGGCCGAAGGGCCGCAACGTCGTGATCGGCAAGAGCTACGGTGGGCCGAGCGTGACGCACGATGGCGTGACGGTGGCCAAGGCGGTTGAGCTGGAGGTGAAGCGCGACGGCGACAGTTTGGGCCGGAGCATCGGCGCCGAGCTGGTGAAGCAGGCCGCTAGCAAGACCGGCGACGAGGTCGGCGACGGTACGACGACTGCGACGGTTTTGACCTACCACATTCTGAGCGAGGCCAACCGCTTGATCGCGGCCGGCCACAACCCGATGGATCTCAAGAAGGGTCTCGATGAGGCCGCCGGCAAGGTGCTCGGCAAGATCGAAGGCATGAGCGAGAAGATCGCCGGTAATAAAGTGAAGGTGGCCCAAGTCGCGACCGTCTCGGCCGGCGACGCCGAGATCGGCAGCTTGATCGCCGAGGTCATCGAGGCCGTCGGCGAGGAGGGCTCGGTGACGGTTGAGCAGTCCCAGACCTTTGGGTTGGAGAAGGAGATCGTCGAGGGCTTCAAGCTCGATCGCGGTTACGTCAGCGCCTACATGGTGACCGACCCGGCTCGCATGGAAGCCGTCTACGACAAGCCACTGATCATGGTGACCGATAAGAAGATCAGCTCGATTCAGGATGTGCTACCGTTGCTCGAGAAGGTGGCGGCCGGCGGCAAGAAAGAGCTCGTCATCATCGCCGAGGACCTAGAGGGTGAGGCGCTGGCGACGCTGGTGCTGAACCGGCTCAAGGGCGTCTTCAACGCGCTGGCCATCAAGGCGCCTGCCTTTGGCGATCGCCGCAAGGCCATGCTCGAAGACATTGCCACTCTGACCGGTGCGACCGTCATCTCCGACGACCAAGGCATCAGTTTTGAGAGCGCCACCGTCGATATGCTCGGCAGCGCCCGCAAGATCATCGCTACCAAGGACGCCACCACCATCGTGGAGGGCTACGGCGACCCCAGCGCCGTCAAGGCGCGCATCGCACAACTGAAGACACAGGTGGAGAGCGCCACCAGCGAGTTTGATAAGGAGAAGATGGAGGAGCGCCTCGCGGCGCTGGCCGGTAAGGTCGCCGTCATCAAGGTCGGCGGTGCCACCGAGACCTAGATCGAAGAGAAGAAGGATAGGGTGGACGACGCCGTCGCTGCCACCAAGGCGGCCGTGGCCGAGGGCATCGTGCCGGGCGGCGGTGTCACATTGGTCGACCTGTCTAGGGGATTAGAGGTCAAGGCTACGACTGTTACGAATTCACACCAAGCCGGCCAGTTGATTCTTAAGAATGCTTTGGTCCAGCCATTTAAGCAGTTAATGTCCAACGCTGGATTGAACGCCGAAGAGAAGTTGGGCAAGGCGCTTGAGAACTCAGCGTCGGGAGCTGGCTTCGATGTTAATCACGAAAGTGATGGCCCTTTGACCCTGAAAGATAAGGGCATCGTTGATCCAACGAAAGTTGTTCGTGAAGCACTTCAGAACGCCGTCTCGATCGCCGGCACCGCCATGACGATGGGCGCGCTGATCGTCGAGATCCCCGAGGAGAAGCCGGCCATGGATGGCGGCGGCGGTGGGGGAATGGGCATGCCCGGCGGCATGGGCTTCTAGCCGACCGCTCAACTCAGAGTTCACACAGAGAGACCTTCGGGTCTCTCTGTGGTTGTGGCATAATGGGGACATGAACATCGACTTCACCAATGTGCCGAAGCATCTCGCCACCCGCACTCACGAGGCCATGAAGCCGGTGCTGATGGCTCCGGCCGCGCCTGGCCCGGCCATCCACTACTACATGATTCGCGGCGGCACCGAGCAGCGCAACGTCACCGTCTGGGAGCCCGGCACCGTCGGCGGCGAGTACATCAAGACCTTCGGCCACTACCACGTCGACGCGCTGGCCGAGACCTACTGGATCGCTAGCGGTGAAGGGTTTGTCGTCCAGCAGTTGCTCGAACGAGACGCCGCTGGCAAGATGATCGCCGACCATGTCGCGGAGTTCAAGGTCACGGCGGCTGGGGCCGGCGACAGCGTTCACATCCCGGCCGGCTGGGGCCACCTCGCCGTCAACATTGGCCAGACCTACTTCGTGACGGTCGACGACAGCCCGGTCAACTTTGGCGACGCCGACCCCAGTGGCCATCCCGGCCACGCCGACTACTCGTTGGTTGAGCGCATGCATGGCCTCGCCTACTACATCGTGGAGCACGACGGCCAGCCGGCCCTCGTTCGCAATGCCAACTATCAGGCCGTCGCCAAAGAAGACTTGGCCGGACTCGAGGTCGTTCCGGCCGGCTGATTTGCCCGTTCCCAAGCTTCTTTTATCAGTTGGGCTCGTATATAATGGTGAACCGATGGAGAGGTCGCATAGTGGCCTAGTGCGCACGCTTGGAAAGCGTGTGTCCTGAGCGATCGGGACCGTGGGTTCGAATCCCACCCTCTCCGCCATTCGCCGCAGGCGGATGCCCTGAGCTTGTCGAAGGGCTAAGAGACTTCATCACCATGCTAGATATATCCCTCATCATCCGAGCCAGAAATGAACGCGCGGCCCTTGAGCGGCTGCTTCGTGAAATCGATCGCCAAGACTTCACCGGCGCCATCGAGCTGGTCGTGGTCGATGGCGGCTCGACCGACGCCTCGATCGAGTTGGCTGGGGATCACGGGGCCACCATCGTAGCGTTGGCTCAGGCCGACTTCACCTATCCAAAGTCGCTCAACGTTGGCTTGGCCGCCTGCAGCCACGAAGTGGTGGTCGAGATCGTGGCGCACGCCTTGCCTTTCTCTAAAACGTGGCTGAGCGATGGGGTGAGCCACTTCAGCGACCCGACCGTCGCTGGCGTCTACGGCCCGGTCTTGGCGCTGGAGGGCGCCAGCCCAGCCGAGGTCGACTTCTACCGCGGCGGTTACGAAGCGGCCGAGCGCCGTGGTCCGCATTCGGTCGCACCCGGTGCCATGGGCATCTTCGGCGCCACCAATATCGCCTTGCGCCGGTCGCTCTGGCACCGCCATCCGTTCGACGAGCGCTACGAGGCCGGGGGAGAGGATGGCCAGTGGGCCGGGTGGGCGGTGCATGAAGGCTACAAGATCATAAATGACCATCGCTTCTCGGTCCGCCACTCGCACGGGCTGAGCGCCAAAGGGCTGGAGTATCAGTTGGAGTACTGGTCGAAGCTGGGCCGGCCGCTGCCGTTCAACGACCCTGAGCTCGTCCGTCTGCGCGAGCAGATCGCTGCCAATCGATCGAATCCGACTTGAATTCACGATTGAACTCACCCAAGTACTAAAGTACAATCCGGCCAGCCCCTCGACAGATTGTGAGACGATGATGAATCGCTTCCAAAAGGTTTTCCGCCGCACGGCGCTCTTGCCCGTGATTCACGTGCGCGACGGTGTCCAGATGCTGCACAACCTCGAGATCGTCTTTGGCCACGGTGCCGACGGTGTCTTCTTGATCGGTCACGGCATGGAGGCCACCAGCTTGATCAAGTACTACCAAGAGGCCCGAGTGGAGTGGCCGGATCACTGGATCGGCCTCAACTGCTTGGATCTGGCGGCCTGCGAGGTCTTCGCCGCGGTGCCACCCGGCGTCTCGGGCGTCTGGACGGACAGCGCCGGGATCTCGGTTGGAGCAGATCGCCAGCAGCAACCGGCAAAGCACCGCCTCCACCGTGGAAGGAG
>CAYMAB010000008.1:0-9971 GCA_964388345.1 uncultured Candidatus Saccharimonadales bacterium | reverse complement strand
CGCTCGTCGTGAATTCGGTTGAGCGGATTGCGGTAGGTCATGGGGACGTTGAGGCCCGACAGTGCGGACGACGAGAGTTCTATCCCTGATCCGGGCGGCTGCGGCGAAGGGTTCAACCAGTTGATCTTGACCGATGCGGTACTCAAAGCCAACTGACAAGAGAGAATGTTGGTCTCAATCCCACCCTCCGGCACCAGCCCGA
This sequence comes from uncultured Candidatus Saccharimonadales bacterium, assembly GCA_964388345.1. Lineage (GTDB taxonomy): Bacteria > Patescibacteriota > Saccharimonadia > UBA4664 > DATIHN01 > CAYMAB01. Next base: position 9,769 of record CAYMAB010000008.1, on the reverse strand, counting down.
TCTGGACGTCGACCGCGAGGTAGTAGTCCCGGTCAGTGGGCTCGCCATGGCTGACCAAGAGAGTGAGCTCTTCGTGCTGCGTCACCACCACGACGTACTCGCCGGGGCAACTGGCCATGACGCTCTCGATGCGGCGCAGCTCCCGGCCGACGGTTCGGCTATCGACGCTGCAGACAATCATGAAGTCGAGCAGTGCGTCGCCGGTGCTCTCGCCGGCTTGGACTCGTTCCCGGAGGGCTTGGAGCCTGTCCGCCAAGGCCGCTCGTTGATCTTCGATTCGGCTGGCCTGTAGATCGAGGCTGATCTTGTCGCTCTCGAAGCGCTGCCAATCACTCATTACCGTCATGCGCCAACTTCCTCGTAGTAGGTGCCGAAAGACACCCACATCATAGCATATGGGTGTCTCGAGGTGCGGCCTATGTAACTAGCGAGCTTGGTTGGCTTGGGCGATGGCGGCGGTGTGGTCGATCTTGATGCCCGGCCCCATGCTAGTAGTGGCCGCCATGGCCAGCACGTAGCTGCCTTTGGCGGCGGCCGGCTTGGCCGCCATGACGGCACCGATCAACGTGATGGCGTTCTCCAATAGCTGCTCCGGCTTGAAACTGACCTTACCGATGGCTTGGTGGACGATGGCTTGCTTATCGATGCGAAACTCGATGCGGCCGGCCTTGGCCTCGCTGACGGCCTGCGCGAGATTGGTCGTAACGGTGCCGCTCTTGGGATTCGGCATCAGCCCCTTTGGGCCTAAGACCTTGGCTAGCTTACCGAGCTTTGGCATGGCGGCAGGGGTGGTGATGAGCAGGTCGAAGTCGAACTGGCCGCGCTCGATCCGTTTAATGATGTCATCCTCGCCCACCAGATCGGCCCCAGCGGTCTTGGCGGCGGCCTGTTGGTCGGCCGGTGCGATCACGGCGATGCGCTGAGTCTTACCGGTGCCGGCCGGCAGCACGACACTGGCCCGGACCATCTGGTCGGCTTGGCGCGGATCGACGCCGAGGTTGATGTGGAGCTCGACGGTGCTGTCGAACTTGGTGGTGGCGGTCTGCTGCGCCAGCGCGATGGCCTCAGCCAGCTCGTAGACGCGGGTCGCATCGATCAGCTTGGCGACGGCCCGGTACTTCTTGCCGTGCCAGATGACTCGCTTGGTACGTGGCGCCGCTGGCTTGGGCCCAGCTGCTTTGGCGTTCTCGGCCACTGTTTTCTTAGCCGTCTTGGCCTCGGCCTCGGCGATCGCCTTGGCCGACTTGGGGCCGGCCTTGGTGGTCCTAGCTTCGGTTGCCTCTTCGGCTACGGTCTCAACTACGGCTTCGGTTTCGGCCACCTCGGGCACGTCAGCCTTAGCCTTGGTCGTCTTCTTCTTAATAACTTCGGTGACCTCGTCGGTCGATTTGGTGTTCTTGGCCATGATTACTCCTCGTGGTGCCTGCGGCCGGATGACGGCCTCCCACATGGTTAGGTTTGGTGCTGCTTACTTGCCGACGCCCTCAACTTCGATACCCATGCTGCGAGCCGTGCCGGCAACGATCTTGGCGGCGGCGGCTGGGTCGTTGGCGTTGATGTCCGGCGCCTTGATGGCGGCGATCTCCTCGACTTGCTGGCGCGTCAACGTTGCTACCTTGGTCTTGTTCGGCGCGCCCGAGCCCTTCTCGATGCCGACGGCCTTCAAGATCAGGCCGGCCGTTGGAGGTGTCTTGGTGGTGAAAGTGAAGCTGCGATCCTCGTAGATCGTCACTTCGACCGGTACCATGACGTCGCCAAGCTCCTTGGTCTGTTCATTGAACGGGTTGATGAACTCCATCATGTTGACGCCGTGCTGGCCCAAGATCGAGCCGACCGGTGGCGCCGGGGTGGCCTTGCCGGCCGGGACGCGGAACTTGATGCGAGCTTTGACTGGTTTGGTGGTGGCCATGGGTTACTCCTAAAGTTTCTTCACCTGCAGGCTGTCGAGCTCCACTGGAGTCTCGCGGCCGAACATGTTCACTAATACCTTGATCTTACCCTTGTTCTCATCGATCTCGCTGACGAGGCCGTCGAAGCCCTTGAAGGGCCCATCGGTGATGTTGACGCCCTCGCCGACGGTGAAGTCGATCTTGTACTTTGGCTCCTCGACGCCCATGCGCTTCTGGATGTGCTTGACCTCATCGGGCGAGAGCGGCGTTGGGATGGTGCCAGTGCCGACGAAGCCGGTGACGCTAGGGGTGTTGCGCACGACGTACCAAGAGTCTTCGGTCACGTCCATCTGCACGAGGACGTAGCCCGGGAAGATGCGTCGCTCGACGATGCGGCGCCGGCCGTTCTTGATCTCGATCTGGTTCTCCTTCGGCACGATGATGTCGAAGATCTTGTCGGCCATGGCGAGCGTCTCGATGCGCTGGCGCAGGTTATCGGCCACGCGGTCCTCGTAGCCCGAGTAGGTGTGGATGGCGTACCACTGCTTCTGTTGAGTCTCTTCGGTCATATCAGCCCTTTAGGATCACCTTCTGTAGCACCAAGCTGAGCGCGTAGTCGATGCTGCCGATGAAGGCGGTGACGACGGCGCTAAAGGCTATCACCATGATCGTCAGACGGACGGTGGTGGGGCGATCGGGCCAGTTGACCTTGGCCAACTCGGCGCGCGACTCGCGTAGGTAGTCGAAGAGACGGTTCATGGTGATTAGTATGCCACAATTTAATCAATTTTAAAAAGCCTTGCGGCTTCTCTTGAGTCTCATTATACCCAACTCGGCCCAGTTGGTCAACTATTTCAGTCGGGCGAGATGCAGACGGTCAAGCAGTGGCGTCGGGTCGTAATGGATGCGCCAGAGCCACCAGCTGGCCAGCCCGGCGAAGGCGACCCACCAGATCAGTGTGACGGTGATGGCGAGCGCGTGGACCGGCCTCGGACGGCGGCCCAAGTAGACGGCCAGTTGGTGGCTGCCGTGGGCTCGGATGATGCGGCGATAGGCCACCAACCACGTGATCTGGGTGAGGCTGAGATAATAGCGCAGTGCCACGACGGCGACGGTGGCTGCCAGCCAGTCGGCCAGCGCTGGGCTGAGAGCTGTCCAGTGCGGACTGAGCCAGATGGTGATGGCGGCCGCCACTGGAATGGCGAGGATGACCAGCAGCCAGACGACGAGGCCGATGGCGGCGCCGAAGGTGCGACGTGTCACGACGGCGGCCTTCACGATGGCCCGCCCGAGGCCAAGATCGCCGAGGGTGATCAGTTGGACGGCGAAGTTGTAGAACGCCACCAGCGTAAGGCCGGCTAGGGCCATGACGAGGCAGGCGGCGATGCCGATGGCGGTCTGGGCCGTCGGGCCGAGCGCCAGACCGTCGATCGCCCGAATGGCTACGATCAAGGCCGCCACCCAGAGCGCCGCCGTGGTGAGGCCGACCGCATCGAGGCCGGCGAGGCTACCAACCGAGTTCCAACCGGCCAAGAGCGCCGACGACCACTTGACCGGCCGCCGATCGAGCCGGTGTGAGTGGCTATAGGTAGCGCTGGCCCGTAGCCAGAGTAGGCCCAGCCAAGTCAGAATCACGGCCAGTACAATCGGTGGCAGCCAGATCACGGCTGTGGTTCTGGTGAAGTGGCTGAGCGAGCCGGTCAACCCACCGATGGCGGTGGTGGCCAGAGCGGCGATGAGGGTAGCAAGCAGCGCCGCCACCCAGCCGACGGTGCGCAGCGGCCGTGTCGCCATGGCTTGGGCGCTGGCCCGCCACGCCACTGTCAGCTCGATCGGCAGCGACTGCGAGCGTGGCGACTTCACTGCGACATGAGCGTGCCCGACAGCAGCTACCGGTCGACTCGGCTCCACTTTAGTGGCTTTGGGCCGAACGACGTCGCCCTTCGCCCCAGCGGCCAGCCGATGACCACAGTTCAAACAGTAGAGCTCTCCCTTGACCTTGATCGATTGATTGGACGAGCAGTTGGAGCAGATCATCATCGTTATTTAACCATAAGCACGATTGTGTGGCAACTTATCCCCAGCCTACACCATCCAGTTGGTGATTCTACCAAGAATCTGGGCACGAGGTTTGGGGCTTCGCTCAGGCCGAATCGGGCTTGGCCCCGGCCGACTCTTGGTAGGGTGGCACCTGCACGGTGAAGGTCGAACCGCGTCCGAGCCGCGAGGTGAAGCCGATGGTGGCACCGAGGCGCTCGGCTAGGCGGGCACCGATGTAGAGCCCGAGCCCGGTGCCCTTGTGGCTCTGAACGCGCTCGTCGGCCGAGCGATAGAACTTGGTGAAGAGGCGCTTCTGGTCGGCCGCCGAGATGCCGAGGCCGCTGTCCTGGACGCTGAAGACGACCCCGGCTCCAGTTGGTGACGGCCGGGCCGTTAGTGTAACGCCGCCATGTTCGGTGTACTTGAGCGCGTTGGTCAAGAGATCTTGGAGGATCTCGTGGAGCAAGAACTCGCTCGAGTTGAAGGGCTTCGGGCTGTGAGCAGTCTCGACGGTCAACGTCAGGCCTTTGGCCTCGGCCTGGGCACGGTAGTCGCGGACTAGCGCTTCCAGTAACTTGGCTGGATCAACGGTGCCGAGATCGACGGCTAGCGAACCGCGCTCGGCTCGGGCCAGCGTCGAGAGGTCCTTTATCAGGTCGGCCAGAAAGACGGTGTTCTGGTGGGCCTGCGCGATGATGCCGCGCGCCTTGGCATCGATAGCAGCAAAGTTGGGCAAGAGCACCGTCGAGAGGTCGGCCTCGACGATGGCCAAGGGCGTGCGCAGTTCGTGTGAGGTCACCGAGATGAAGTCGGCCTGCTGCTGCTCCAAGGTCTTCGAGGCGGTGATGTCGGCCAGCACGAAGACGTAGCGCGGCGACTGGCCGGGGTCTTGGTTGGCGTCGTGAACCGGTGAGACGCCGAGGTCGAGGTTGAGGTGCTCGCCGTCGCGCACCATCCGCAGATCGCTGCGGCGTGTCGCCACGGTCGCGGCCGTGATTAGGTCGCGCACGGCCACCGGATGCTCATGCTCGTCGACTAGCTCGATGCGCTCGGCCAGCGGCTGGTTCGTCAGCTCGATATTGGTGTTGAGTAGGTCGAGCGTGGCACCGTTATAGAGCATGACGCGCCCGCCCGCATCGACCACCACGACGGCATCCGTCAGGCTGTTGATCAAGGTTAAGAGGCTCTGGCGCTCGCGCTCAATCTGGCGGTTGGCTTGGGTGAGCGTGGTGCGCTCGCTGCGATCAGCCTGCGTCAGGCGCTCGGCTAGGAAGCCAATGGCCACAAGCGTTAGGAACTTGGCCACGAGGTTTCGAATGAGGTCGGTCGGCAGCGCCGTACTGGTGACGAGCGAGATGCCGAGCGTCGCAAGGCCCTCGAAGGTCAAAACGATGGTGGTGCCGGTCGCGCCGTACCAATAGGAGGTCGAGATGATGGTGAAGGCCCAGAAGACGAAGTAGTGGCTGTTGACGCCGCCGGAGAGGGCCAAGAGGATCGCTACCAGTAGGTTGTCGACGACGATTGTGGTGATGCGCGAGGCGAAGAAGCGCCAGCGCATCAGCCGCGAGTAGCGCAGCAGGTTGAAGACGATCGCCGCCACGGCCGCCACCAGCATGATGCTGAAGTTGGGGCTCGAGCTCGGGAAGGTGGCTAGCACCACGGCGATGGCGAACCAGCGCACCACCCGGGTGATCTGTTCGTAGTAGGTCTCTTTGTTGGCCAGAATCGTGGCCGTGGTCGTCTCTTTCACTCCCCCAAGCATAACCTCTTTACCCGAGATTTGCCATCAAAATAGGCCCCGGACTGGGGCCTATGGATGAGAACGGTTTGCCGAGCCGAGCGGGAGAGAACTCCCAGCTCGGCTCGGCCGCACCATGTTGCTGTCACCGATTGCCGGCTCTGACCGCTCGCAGTTGAAGGCGGCGAAGTTGGCGCTGGCGACGCGACTGCTTGACGTGATCGCGTCGGAGGCTGATCAAGCTGGCACCGCCGAAGACGGCGGTGAGCAAGAGGCTGACCTCGATCGGTCGGGTGAAGTGGAAGAGGTCGTGGTCGGCGTACTCGCCAGCAAGGAAGAGCACCACCATGATCGGTGAGAAAACGGCGATGTAGTCCCTTGCTCCTCTCGCGAACTTTTTCACTGACTGCCATAGAAGCCTCACGAGCGCTCCTTGATTCGGTCGGATGTAACAGATGCGATCTAAAGGTGTAGGTTCGAGGCGTACCTCGCGCTTCCACCAACAGATGCGCTCTAATATACCACAGATATATCGATCTGTCAATACTATTCCTTCAGCGCTATGCTATAGCACCCCTGCTACCCGAAACGCCCAATATCCTTTACAATAGCTTCGTCATGCGTATTCTCGCCACCGATGTCATCGATCACGCCGATAAGCCCGTCACTCTTGAGGGCTGGCTGCACAAGAAACGCGCCATGGGCGGCGTGCTCTTCGCTGTGCTGCGCGACCGTAGCGGGCTGATTCAAGTCGTCGTCCGCGACGCCGCCGAGCAGGCCAAGCTGGACGGGATGCAGGTTGGCACCGTTCTGCGAGTCGAGGGCACCGCCAAGACCGATGAGCGGGCTCAAGGCGGCGCCGAGGTCCACGAGCCCAAGCTGACCGTGTTGGTACCGGTGCTGGAGGCCTCCCCGATCGAGATCGACAAGCCGCTCAGCCATGACTCCGACAACCTCGACACGCTCTTTGAGTACCGCCCGATTGGGCTGCGCAACACGCACGAGACGGCCATCTTTAAAGTGCGAGGGATCTTGACCAAGGCCATTCGCGAGTACTTCTACCAACATGACTTCACCGAGATTCATACACCCAAGCTCTTGGCAGCGGCCACCGAGGGTGGCGCCGAGGTCTTCAAGATCGACTACTTCGGCAAGGAGGCCACGCTGGCGCAGAGCCCGCAGTTCTATAAGCAGATGATGGTCGGCGTCTTCGAGCGGGTCTTCGAGATCGCACCGGTCTACCGGGCCGAACCGAGCGCCACCACCCGCCATATGACCGAATACACTTCCGTCGACGGCGAGATGGGCTTCATCAATTTAGAAGATCTGGAAGACTTCTTGAGTGGATTCCTGAATTCGGTCTCCGACTACATTTGGAAGCATGCCGAGGCCGAGTTGAAACTGCTCGGGGCGACCAAGCCAGTGCTGGCCAAGCAGATTCCGGTCATGTCGATGGCCGAGATTCACGAGAAGTACTCGGCGGCCAACGAGACCAAGACGATCGGTGAGAAGGACCTCAGGCCCGACGAAGAGCGCTGGATCTGCCAGTACACCGCCAAAGAACTTGGTTCGGAAGCCATCTTCGTGACCGACTGGCCAGCCGAGGACATGAAGTTCTACCATCACGCTCAAGACGGTAAGCCCGAGCTGGCCGACCGGATCGACCTGCTCTTCCGCGGGCTGGAGATCGTCACCGGCTCGACCCGGGAGAACCGCTACGACGTCCTACTGAAACAGTTGAAGGAGATGGCCGGTGGCGACCCGAGCGACCCCGGCTTCAAGTACTTCCTCATGGCCATGCAGGCCGGCATGCCGCCGCACGGTGGCTTTGGCATGGGGCTCGACCGCTTGGCCGAGAAGTTCATTGGACTGGCCAACATCAAAGAGGCCACGCTCTTCCCGCGTGATATGAACCGTCTCGCACCATAGCGCTCACGTTCGACCGGTTGTGATAGCGGCGTTATAATAGAAGTGAGGATTGGAGGCGCACATGCAAGTTAACGAGACGTTTTATGATGATAGTAAGTTCGCCAAACACGGCTTGAGCCTGAAGAAGGCCAAGGCGGTCGGCGATACACTCGGGGTTAACTGGGATGAGGTTGATCTGGGCGAGTTCTGCCAAGGAATCAAAGAGGAGATGGAGCACGGCACGCTCTACACCGACTCACCGGTAGCGGTCAGGGGCGCCACCAAGGTGCACGACGACAACTTCGAGGTGGCCGGGCGCATCGCGCTAGCGCACTTGCACGGGATGCCGCAGTACTACACACTCCTCGAGGAGATGGAGGAAGAGGGCGAGGGTTACTGGGAGCACAACGACCGCAAGGCGTGGGTGGCTGAGCAACGCCGCGATCACCAAGCGGCTTGGGATGAGGCTAGTCAGTCTCCAGCTTAAAGATCTGTTGCGACTCAAGCTCCTCGACCGGTGACTCGGTAAACCTATCGAGCTGAAACTCTGTAACTGTCGTCGTTATATCGGGGCTTAAGGACGATGTGATGGTCTCAACGTCTTTGAGTGGCAGAACCCGCCAAAACCTAACAATCGTGGTATGAACCAATCCTGGTGGCTGGCGGGTCCCCGGCAGGAGTTCGACCTGATCAAGGAATTGACTTCTGATGCGAGCGAATGAACCGTCGTCTCGAGCAACCAAGATCACAGCATTGGATGTCACTCGGACTTCTTGGTAGTTCAATCGAATCGGCTGCATGGACGCCAAAATGTGCTCAAGCGTCTCGATGTAGTGCTGGCGGACCTGCTCAAACGATCGATCCCTCTCCGCGACCTTCTTGGTCGAAAACGTCACCCAATCCATCAACGTGACATGGAGGGCGGTTGGTGGTGCCAGCCAAATCGCCGAGCCAAAGTCGCGGGCAAAGGGCTGCTGCAATGCCGAGATCTCAGCAGCTGCGACTCGGTCGAGGTGCGCGCTGATGAAGTAGTCGAGGCCAGTCTCGCGATTGGTCGGGACGGTTAGGTGGTGATCTGTCCCCGCTGTATGCATGGTTAGCGGCAGATCTGGCAGTCTTCTTCGCGCTTGGTACCGGCCAGCCATGTTTTAAGGGCGAGCGGTAGCGGCAGAATGCCGGCGTAGAGCTTGAGGTCGAGCCAACGCCGCACCAGCCAACCGGGGTAGCCGCTGAGACGGCGATGATCTTGGGAGACGAGACACCACTTTGGCCCAATCGGGATGGCACCGACCGGCTTAGGCGGATTGTAGGCCCGTTTGGCCTCCCCCATGACCGTCCGAGCCACGAAGCCAGCATCGTAGATGGCGGTCTGGGCCCAGCCGCTCTGCGGCGTGGCGGCACCGTCGCCGATAACATAAACGTGCGGGGCGGCCAGAAGCGAACCATCGACCTCGACACGCTTGCCCTTGCCGAGTGTGAAGGCCTCGGCGTTGGCGGTGAAGAACGGGTTGTTGGTGACGCCGGCCGTCCAGATGACGGTGTGAGTCTTGATCGATCCCTCCGGCAGTTTAAGCATCGAGGCCGTCTCGGCCTTAACGGCCGTACTGGTGAAGATCTTAACGCCGAGGCGCGCGAGGCGCCGCTCGGCCCGACGCGAGACGTCTTGCGGTAGGGCCGGCAGGAGTCGTGGCGCCGCCTCCACCACCGAGACGTTGAAGTGGCGCTTGATGCCGTGGCGACGCCGGATGGTGTGCAGGTAGAAGACCAGCTCGCCGACCAACTCGATACCGGTGGGGCCACCACCGACAACCACGTAGTTAAGCTCGGCGGCGGCATCGCCTTCTGTCAGTTCATGGTGCAGGTGCTCCTTGAGTCGCAGCGCCTCGGCCGTCGACTTGATGCCATAGGAGTACTCCGGCAAGCCCTTGATCCCGAAGTACTCGGTGACGGAGCCGAGCGCCAAGATCAAGACGTCGTAGTCGTAGCTCTTACCGCTCTGGCCGCTGACGCGCTGCTCGGCGACGTCGAGCTTCTCGATACGATCGGTGATGAGCTCGACCGACTTGTCGCGAAAGATCTGCACGAGCGGCACGGCCACCTCGAGGTGAGAGCGACCGGTCGAGGTGCGATAGAGAGCGGCGTGGTACTCGAAACAGTCGCGATCGGAGATCAGCTTTACCTCGGTGCCGGATCG
>CAYMAB010000007.1:0-10225 GCA_964388345.1 uncultured Candidatus Saccharimonadales bacterium | reverse complement strand
AGCGTCGCTAGCCCGAGCGGCAGATAGCTGTAGACCCCGGCCATTAGTTGAGAGACGAAGCCGGCACGAGTCAGCAGTTGGTGGTTGAGGCTCTCCCCCTCACGCGCCTCGGACTTGATTGGTTGAGCGAACGCTTGTGATAGTCTCATTTCTTCAAGAGGGCCACGTAAGCCAGGTAGTTATTAAACATGTGCAGGGCGATGCCGGGCCAGATCGAACCGAGCTTGTAGTACATCATACACAATAAGAGGCTCAAGATTAAGGTGTAAAGGCTGACGTTCAGCTGCAGGTGGGCCAGACCAAAGAGCACGCTGGTGATGACGGCGCCACTGATCAGGCCGAAGCGCTTGGCGAAGGCTGGAAAGAGGAAGCCGCGAAAGACCATCTCTTCGATGAAGGGCGGGATGATGACGAGCGCCAGAAAGCTCAGCCGCCTGGAGCTCGGCGAGGCGGCTCGAGTGAAGTCGTTGACTTGGGCTTGGTTGGCGTTGAAGTGCGGGAAGAGGAAGCTGACAAGCGCATAGACCGCCGCCACCGCCACCAGAAAGATCAGGACGGCGCCGATCAGGTACGTCAGAGCCTGACGGAGCTTGAAGCGCCTCAGGCCGACGGCCGACCAGCCGAGGCCGTAGCGCTGGAGGTAGAGCCGAACGAGCGCGATGCCGACGAGCGCATCGGCCGCCACCACGATGAAGTTGGCGGTGATGTCGCCTGAGGCCAAGTTGGTCAGAAAGTGGGCAAAGACTGGACTAACGCTCGAAAGCGCCTTCAAGATCACTACGATCAAGATCGGCAGGCCGACCCAAGACAGAATGAAGACGGCCAGCGCATCCTTGACGCGCCACGGCGTCTCGGCGAAGGCCTGCTTCATAGGAACCTCTTGATGTCGACGTAGGTGATGACGACCAGCAGTGCGATCAAGGCGGCGAAGCCGGCGGCGTGGATGGCCGTCTCGGCTCGCGACGAGAGGCGCCGGCCGGCCACTCGGTTGGCCGTCGCGATGGCGAGGCGGCCGCCGTCCAGTGCCGGCAGCGGCAACGCGTTGATGACGCCGAGCGAGACCGAGATGGAGGCGACGAAGACGAGCAGGTAGACGATGCCGAGGTGAATGAGATTGCTCAGGATGACGACGATACCAACCGGCCCGGTGACACCGGCCGAGACGCGGTGATGGGCCACGAGGCCGGTGATGAGGCCTCCGAGGCCGGCCAGTGTCGCCCAGACCAGCTGGGCCGCCAGCGCCGCCGCCTCGACCGGCGCCATCCAGCCGTAGCGCACGGTCGAGGCCCTAAACGGCGTCACACCCAAGTTGCCTTGGTCGCTGCCGGCCGGATTGAGGTGTATGGCCAATCGACGGCTGGTGGTGTCGTGGCGAACCGTTAAAGTGACCGTCTGGCCGGCGTGGGCGTGGGTGAAGTCTATCAGACCGGCCTCATCGGTGAAGCTGGTGGCGCCGGCGCTCGCAATGGTGTCACCGACGGCGATGCCGGCCCGCGCCGCCGGCGAGCCCTTCACCACTTGGGCCACGATGACGTGCGGCGCCTGCACCGTGGTGGCCTTGCCGACGTTGACTTGGCCGGCTAGTAGCGGCGGCAAACCGGTGGCCGCCAGCCAGACAAGAATTAAGTAGGCTAGCAACAAGTTCATCCCTACGCCGGCTAGGAGCACCTTGGTCTTGACCCAGAGCGTGGCGGCCGCGAAGCTATCCCCCGCCGCGCTGCTGCCATCCTCCCCCTTCAAACGCACGAAGCCGCCCAGCGGCAGCCAGTTGATCGAGTAGATGGTCTTACCAAAGCGCCGTCCAGCGAGGCGCGGCGGAAAGCCGATGCCAAACTCGTCGACGACGATGCCGTTGCGACGCGCCACCACAAAGTGGCCAAACTCGTGGACCAATACCAAGACACTAAAGATTATAACCACCAGCACAATGACGAAGATCACTGGCCGAAGCGCCTTTTGCGATTGGCGTAATCGGCCAAGGCCCGATCGAGATCGGCGACCGTGAAGTCCGGCCAGTGCTTCTCGGCCTCGAAGTAGAGCTCGGAGTAGGCCGCCCGCCAGAGCATGAAGTTGGAGAGCCGCTGCTCGCCGGAGGTTCGGATGATCAGATCGAGCGGCGGCACCTCTGGGTGGTATAGGTGCTGGGCGATCAGCTCGGGCGTGACGTCGGCTGGCTTGGCGGCCGTCTGCATGATCTTCTGCATCGCCTCGGCGATCTCCATCTGGCCGCTGTAGTTCAAGCAGAGACTGAGCGTACCGGCGGTGTTATCCTTGGTCTTCTCCTCAGCGGCGACAATAGCCTTCAAGATCTTCGGTTCGAGCGGCTGCTCCTTGCCCAGAAAGACCAAGCGAATGTTCTTGCGATGGAACTCCTCGACTTCGTGCGTCGCCACCCAATAGAGCAGATCCATCAAGAACTTCACTTCTAGCGGCGGCCGCTGCCAGTTCTCGATCGAGAAGACGTAGGCCGTGATGTAGCGAATGCCGCGCTCAACACAAGCATCGCCGATCCGCTTGAGCGCCTCGTAGCCGTGGCGATGACCCTCGAACTTCGGCAGGCCGTGAGCGACCGCCCAGCGACGGTTGCCGTCCAAGATCAGGCCGAGATGGGTCGGGATATTGAGTTGGGCCGCCGTCGGTTGCATCGTTTCACCCATTATAGCTTATAAACGTTCGCGCTAATGCTTGAACGCTAGACCTCCATAATCTCGGTTGTCTTGGCCCGGCGAATCTCTTCAATGCGGTCGCGAAAGCGTTCGATCAGCTTGTTCAACTCCCCCTCAACCTGCTTCAGGTCGTCTTGACTGACTTGCTTGGCCTTCTCTTGATCACGAGCCGCACTCAGCACGTCGTGACGAATGTTGCGCAGCACGATGTGGCAGGCCTCGATCTTCTCGCCCAGTTGGCGCACGATCTCTTCGCGTCGCTCGGTCGTCATCGGTGGGATGGCGAGGCGAATGACTTGGCCGTCGTTGGACGGATTGAGACCGAGTGACTGGCTCTCACGCAGGGCCTTCTCTATCACCGGCACCATCGTCTTGTCCCACGCCGAGATCATGATGCTGCGAGCGTCCGGCGTCGAGATGGTCGCGACGGCCTTCAGCGGCAGCCGCTGGCCATACTGATCGACGGTGATGGTGTCGACCAACGCTACGCTGGCCCGGCCGGTGCGCAGGCTGGAAAGCTCGGTCTGCAGATGCTCGAGCGCCTTCTCCATTCGTGGGGCGGCATCGCCCAGCAAGTTAGCGGCCATCGCGCTGACCCACCTCGTAGCGCACGAACCGAGCGATCACGATGTTCTCACCGAGTTTAGCGATCAACCCGGCCAGCACCGCCTCGACCGTCTGCTCCGAGTCTTTCAAGAACGGCTGCTTCGTGAGGCAGCGATCGCTGTAGAACTTCTCCAGCTGGCCGGCCACGATCTTCTCGGCCACTTCAGCCGACTTGCCGCCAGCAGAAGCCTCGGCATAGATGCTCTTCTCTGTATCGATCACCTCGGCCGGCACGTCCTCGGGCCGCAGATACTCCGGCGCCATCGCGGCCACGTGCATGGCCAGATCATGAGCGAAGGCCTTGAAGTCTTCGGTGCGGGCGACGAAGTCGGTCTCGCAGTTGAGCTCGACCAAGACACCGATGCGCCCGCCGTGGACGTAGCTCTCGATCAAGCCTTGGCCGGCCACGCGGCCGCTCTTCGCCGCCGCCTTGATCTGGCCGCTCTTGCGCAGTTCCCGGGTAGCGGCCTCGATGTTGCCATCGGCCGCCTCGAGCTCAGCCTAGGCCGACATCATGCCGGCGCCCGTTAGCTGGCGTAGCTTCTGGATGTCTTCAATCTTAACCGACAACGCTGGTCTCCTCGGCCGCAAGGGCGTCCTTAGCCTTGGCCGCATAGGCAGCCTGGCCGGCGGCGGCGGCTCGAGCGATCACACCGGTGACGAGCGCCACCGACTTGATGGCGTCGTCGTTGGCTGGAATCGGGTAGTCGATCAAGTCTGGGTCGGTGTTGGAGTCGGCCATGGCGATGACCGGAATGCCCAGCTTGATGGCCTCGCGAATGGCGATCTCCTCACGCGGCGTATCGACGACGAAGAGCGCCGCCGGTAGGCCCTTCATCTCGGTGATGCCACCGAAGATGCGGCGCAGCTTGCCGGCCTCGGCCGTCAGCTTGCCGGTCTCTTTCTTATTATATTGTTCGGCGATCTCACCGGAACCGAGGCGCTCCTCGAGACTGGCCAGCCGCTTCACCTGCGTCTGGATGGTCTGGTAGTTGGTCAGAAACCCGCCCAGCCAGCGCTCCGTCACGTACGGCATGGCGACTTCTTTGGCGGCCTGCTCGACGATGCCTTTGGCTTGGCGCTTGGTGGCCACGAACAGAATCTGGCCGCCACCTGCCGTCACCTCACCGGCGAACTTGGCGGCCGCCTCCAGCGCCGGCAGCGTCTTGGTTAAATCGATGATGTGGACCCCACCGCGGGCGCCATAGATATAGCGGCCCATCTTGGGGTTCCAGCGCCGGGTCTGGTGGCCGAAGTGGCTCCCGGCCTCAAGTAATTCCTTTAGACTGACTTCGCTCAAACTCTAATCCTTTCCTTCATCCGCCAAGTCCAGCGTTAGAGCTGAACAGGACTAGCGTGGCGGATTGATGATTAATGATTGCAACTAGAGCAGTGTAGCAGAAAAGTCTCTCGTGGTAAACTGCGAGATGCATACGATCGACGCTCTAGGTGAAAGCGAGTCATTGCTATGAGTATCTTTGGCAACAATCCGACAGCCGCCGAGAGTCGCCGAAAGACTCTGCGGGTGCTCTGTCGATACCGGGGCAAGCAAGGCCTCGACGCCGATGCGATCCTCGACCGCGGTTGGGACATCAAACGATCGGATCTCTCGAGCAGCACTACGTTCTTCGGCACGGACACGCCCGAATTCAAACTCCGGCGGGCCTATCACAGTACGCGCGAACAGGTCAGACGCGACTTGACTTGGCTACGCAAGCAGAGCTGGGCCAACGACCAACCGGTGGGTGGCGACAAGGCTCACCGCTGGCTGGCCACCGCCGCTGGGCGCAAGATCGACCAGCAGCACGGCAACTCGAAAGGACGCAGTCGTGCAGGGTAAATTTGGTACCGTCGACAGCCCAGCAGCCGAGATTCAAGCCAGAACGCTGGGTGTGCTCTATCGGGCAGCGCCGGGAGAGCGGCTCGATGTCGACCAGATTCTCGAGATCGCGTGGGATCTGCGCCGGTCCGACTTGCCCCCACGCGGATACTTGGCACCAGGTTCCCCGGGTTTGCATTTCCGGACAAGGTTTGCCAAGACCTACGACGGCGTCATCGCCGCGCTGAACGCGTTCTACAGCCAGAGATGGGCCGACCGCGAGCAGGTCGATGGGGCTTCTGGCAAATGGTGGATCACCGAGGCCGGACGCCGGATCTATCAAGAAGAGCGGCGCAAGGGCACACTGCCAAGGGCGGCCGAAATCTGATCCCACGCCACCCCACGCTCTGCGGCTAGCGACGACGCTTCGCTCTCCGCGGGGCGTTTTCGCTGGCTAGCCACTTGATCGAACCGTTAAAATCTGTTAGACTACTTGGGTTATGAAGACCGGAATTCACCCAGAACTGATGAAGACGAAGGTGCACTGCAACGGCTGCGACACCACCTTCGAGACCACCTCGACGGTCCCAGAGATCACTGTCGAGATCTGTTCCAATTGCCATCCCTTCTACACGGGTAAGCAGAAGCTGCTCGACACTGCCGGCCGCGTCGACAAGTTCAACGCTCGCCGAGCCGAGGCCACCAAGCGCCAAGCCGGAACGGCCAAGTCCAAGAGCAAGCACACCGAGCCGGAGATGGCCGAGGTGCAGACCGAGCTCGAGAGTGAGACGGTCGAGACCCCCAAGACCGACCAGTAACTAAGCTTGCGCGGCGCTCTGTTAGAATAAGGCAGAGCGTCTTTGATTATGAACTCATCAATCGATAGCATCACAGCCGAATACGAGGCCAATCAGGCCAAGCTGGCCGATCCCGTCATCGCCGGCACTCCGGCCATGGCCGAACTGGGCCGTCGCCAAGCCGAGCTGGCCCCGATCGTCGAACTGGCCGCCGAGCGCAGCGCCACCGAACGCCAGCTGGAGGAGACCAAGCAGGCGCTCGACGACCCCGAGCTGGCCGAGTTGGCCTCAGCCGAGCTGCCGGCACTCGAGGCGCGGCTCGAAGAGCTGAACCGAGCCCTCAAGCTGGCGCTCGTACCAAAGGATGCCAACGACGTTCGTGGCGTCATCGTCGAGATCAGGGCCGGCGCCGGCGGCAACGAGGCCTCGCTCTTCGCCGGCGAGCTCTTTCGCATGTACGCCCGCTACGCCGAGCGCAGTGGTTGGAAGCTCGAGTTGATCTCGGAGAGCCCATCCGACGTCGGCGGTTATAAAGAGATCGTCTTCGGCATCACCGGCTCGGGCGTCTACGGCCGCCTCAAGTTCGAATCGGGCGTCCACCGCGTCCAGCGCATCCCGGCAACCGAGTCCGGTGGCCGCATCCACACCTCCACCGCCACCGTCGCTATCATGCCCGAAGCCGAAGAGACCGACATCGAGATCAACCCGAACGACTTGCGTATCGACGTCTTTCGCTCCAGCGGCCACGGCGGCCAATCCGTCAACACGACCGACTCGGCCGTCCGCATCACCCACCTGCCAACCGGCCTCGTCGTAACCTGCCAAGACGAGAAGAGCCAGCTCAAGAACAAGCTGAAGGCCATGGGCGTCTTGCGAGCCCGACTCTTAGCCCAGAAGCTTGAAGCCGAGCGGCTCCAAACCGAGGCCGCCCGCCGCAGCCAGATCGGCACCGGCGATCGCAGCGAGAAGATCCGCACCTACAACTTCCCCCAAGACCGCGTCACCGATCACCGTATCGGCCTCTCGCTGCACAACCTCCCCGGCTTCATGGACGGCCAGATTGGCCCTATGGTCGAGGCGCTGGCCGCCGCCGAGACGGCCCAAGCTCTCGAAGCCGTCGAATCTCCATGACGACCGAGCAATGGCTGGCCAAAGCTAAGACAGCATTAGATGCGGTCGGCGTCGCCAGTGGCCGGCTCGATAGCCTGCTGCTACTCGAACACGCCACCGGCCAGAGCCGCGAGCAGCTCCTCGCCCACCCCGAGATCACACTCGATACTGTCAGCCTCACCACCCTCGACCAACTCCTCGCCCAGCGCGCCGCCCGTATCCCCATGGCCCACCTGCTCGGCCGTCGCCAGTTCTACGGGCTCGAGCTCGAGATCACTCCGGACGTTCTGACACCGCGGGCCGAGACCGAGCCGATGGTCGAGCGCGCCATCCGACTAGCGCCCAAGGCCGCCCGCCTACTCGATCTCGGTACCGGCTCGGGCGCCGTCGCCATCGCCGTGGCCCACGCCCGGCCCGATCTAGCCATTGTGGCCAGCGACGTTAGCGCCGCGGCAATCCAAGTGGCCGGCCGCAACGCCAAGCATCACAAAGTGAACATCGAACTCATCCAGTCCGACCTCTTCGCTGAGGTCAGCAGCCACTTCGATGTCATCACCGCCAACCTACCCTATCTGCGCAACGACGCCGAACTGATGCCCGAGGTCACCCGCGAGCCGGCGGTGGCGCTCTTTGGCGGCGCCGATGGGCTGGCACTCTATCGCCGGTTCTTCGCGGCGGCAACGGATCATTTGGCGGCGGGCGGCCTCGCCATCCTCGAAGCCGACCCGTGGCAGCACCCGCCGCTGATCGAGCTGGCCAAGGCTCATGGCTTCGAGCCGATCGAGCCCGACTACTTCATCGTCACTCTTCGTCAAGTCAAAACTCTTGCAAAATAAGTCATTTTAGTCTATAGTAAGCTATTATTTTAACTTTGATTGGACTACCATAGGAACTATGAACGAGGTGCAGCGCCCGACCATTTCGGTGGTGATTCCGGCTCTTAACGAAGAGCTCTATTTGGCGCGCGCCCTCGAGTCGCTGGCTCAACAGAGCTACCGAGACTTCGAGGTCATCGTGGCCGACAACGGCTCCACCGACGCCACCGCCGCCATCGCCCGCGCTCACGGTGCTCGGGTCGTTATGGCCACCAAGCCCGGCGTCTGTGCTGCCCGCCAAGCCGGCACCGCGGCCGCCCGTGGCCGCATCGTCGTCTCAACCGACGCCGACACCATCTTCGATCCGGGCTGGCTGGCCCAGATCGCCCGAGCCTTCCGTGACCCAGCGGTGGTGCTCGTAACCGGGCCGCCGCGTTTCGAAGACGCCCCAATCTGGGGACGCCTCTACACTCGCCTCCTCTTCGGCTCGATCGAGCTCTGGCACCGCCTCACCGGCCGCCTCTGGTACGTCTCGGCCTGCAATCTGGCCTTCCGGAAATCGGCTTGGCAGGGCTATAATACCGATCTAACGCAGGGTGGTGACGAGCTGGCGCTACTACGACAACTGCGCCACCAAGGCGACTCCGTCTACCTACCAGATAACCTCGTCTGGACCTCCAGCCGCCGCATGAAGCGCGGCTTCCTCTATAACGTCGTGGTGACCTGCCTCGCCTACTACGTCGGCGACTACATCCTGAGTCGCTTCACCAATAAGAGCCTGCTCGGCTCGTACCCGCAGATTCGCGACCAACGCAGCCAACGACCGGACTTAGGGTGGCGCCTCGCCAGCTTCACCCTCGTGGCTGCAGCCGCCTTCTCACTCGTCTATACCAAGGTGCCGATGGCCCACGCTTTGGGCAAAGACATCCATCGGCCGCACCTGCACCGCCTCGATATCGACTGGCGCCTGCGCCACCAAGAGCCCTAACCATGCCATTCATTCTCGCCGGCACGATCATCATCGTCTTGGGGTTCCTCTATTGGGCCTGTCTCTCCCCCACCAGCCGCCTCTTCGGTAAGCTGCCCTACCGGGTGGTGACGACCGAGAAGGTGGTGGCGCTGACCTTCGACGACGGCCCCAATGAGCCCTACACCGGCCAGCTGCTGGACATTTTAGACCGCGAGAACGTCAAGGCCACTTTCTTCGTCGTCGGCCGTAATGTCCAGCGGCACCCAGCAGTCGTCAAGCGCGCCGCGGCGGCCGGCCACACCATTGGCAACCACTCGCTGTCGCACCGGTTCAGCGACTACTTCCGCTCCCCCACCTTCGCCGCCGAGATCGCCGGGGGACAGGCCGCCATCACCACAGCGATCGGCCGCGCCCCTCGCCTCTTTCGCTCGCCGTGGCTCTTTCGCCAGCCATTGCTCCTCACCACCGTCAGGCACTCGAAACTAGTGCCGGTCTCCGGCGCCTTCGGCCACAGCCTTGAGGTCTTCCAACCGAGCGCCGAGGCCATCGTTCGGGCCACCCTCCGCCACGTCCGGCCGGGCGCCATCATCATTCTGCACGACGGCTACGATGCCAAGGGCGGCCGCCGCGACCAGACGGTCCGCGCGACTGAGCTCCTCATCAAACGTTTGAAGGCCGACGGCTACGGCTTCGTCGCGGTCGATCGGCTCTTAGGGATCGAGCCATATCAATCGGCGCGAGTCTAGCTGCTCGGCATCGCCTCCAGCGTCACGTCGACCGAGATGGTCTTGCCGCCGCGCAGAATCGTAAGCGTGATCTTCTCACCTACTTTATGCTGGCCGATCAGGGCCGTGAGCGAGTCGTTCTGATCGATACTGGCACCGGCCACCTTGGTGATGATGTCGCCGCTCTTCAGGCCAGCGCTAGCGGCCGGACTGCCAGCCACCACCGTGCCTTGGCCGCTCGATGGATCGAGGTAGGCGCCTTGGCTGGTCGGTAGGTTGTCGCTGGTCGCAAGCTCCTTCGTGATCGGCACGTAGCGCACGCCCAGATACGGCCGCACGATCTTGCCCTGCGACTCAACGCTCGAGATGGCCGAGGTGATCTCGCTGATCGGGATGGCGAAGCCGATGTTCTGAGCGTTGCCAGCCACGGCCGTATTCATACCGATGACTTGGCCGGCGAGGTTCATCAGCGGGCCGCCGGAGTTACCGGGATTGATGGCGGCATCGGTCTGAATCAAGTCTTGAAGACTCTCGGCGTCGGTGCCGTCCGTGCCGTCGCTGCCATCGCCGGCCACGATCGGCCGACCGAGGCCAGAGATGATACCCTCGGTGGCGGTGTTCTGGAACTGGCCGAGAGCGTTGCCGATCGCCACCACCGGCTGGCCGACCACCAGACCTTTGGAGTCGCCAACATCGATGGCCTTGAGGCCGCTGGCG
>CAYMAB010000006.1:10401-11235 GCA_964388345.1 uncultured Candidatus Saccharimonadales bacterium | reverse complement strand
GACGACGAGAACTTCCTCTTTGATCGGCTCAGGCATCTGCCGTCCTTTCGAAGTTGTCGGAATGTGAAGAACTTTGGTCTCTCGACCCCACAGTCTGCAAATTGCTTTGTAGGCTCTGGGGTCGACCGGCGCATTGCGCGCCGGCGCCCTTACATCCATGTGAACTAGTCGTCCACGATCAGCTCGAAGCCCCGGGCGGTGTAGCCGTTGGGGTTCTCGGCCGGTCGCACCACGATCAGGCGCGATATGCCCGGGTAGCCGACCGAAAGGCCGGCCGCCAAGCGCTCCTCGAGCTGGTCGAGCCGCACCGGCTGCTCGCTCGGAGCGAGACGCTTGAGAAAGAGCCGCCAATCGGCCACGGCCGAGTCGCCACTGGGGTCGAGCTCTTCCCAGAACTCGCGGCAGTAGACATAGACACGGCCCCGGACGTTGTAGTCGTCGCTAAAGCCGTAGCCCCTAGTGAAGAGGGTGCGACCGCCGGCACCGATGTAGCAGACGTCGACGTCGATCCAGACGTTGGCCGCGCAGTAGCCGTTGAAGTAGGCGTGCCAGCTGTGATGCATGCGGGACGCGGCCTGACTTGCGGGGAGCCGGGTGGCGACGTACCAAGTGATGCCGTAGCCACCGGAGTCGTCGTCGCCCAAGCTCATGATGCGCCAGATGTGGGCATCGTCGAACGGCGACTGGCGGTAGAGCTTCTCCGTGGTCGGGGTCGGGCGGAAGAGCAACTCGAGGTCGGTCAGGAGGAGGGTACCTTGACCCTCTTCGTCGAGGTCAACCTCGAACTCGTGGGTCCCTGCGGTGATGGGGTTCATCAGTCCTCCTCGGAGCTGA
>CAYMAB010000006.1:0-10391 GCA_964388345.1 uncultured Candidatus Saccharimonadales bacterium | reverse complement strand
CGGGAATGTAAGGAACTTTGGTCTTGCGACCGCTGAGCCCACAACTGTCGTTATGAACTCGGGGGTCGACCCGGTCCTAAGACCGGGCGACTCCTTGTAGCAGACCGTCGGGTCACGTCATGATCCAGCGACCAACACTGCGCTCCGCGAGGTCGTGGTCCTCCAGCTCTTCGCGGTTTGAGATGCCGAGAGCACCGACTGTGTAGAGCGCGCCTTGGCGACCGTAGACGATCGGGATGCCGCCGGCCCAAGCGCAGAACTGTGGGTTGCCGGCCATGGCCGTAGCGACATCGAGATCGCTCCAGCCATCCGGGTTGGGTACCCAAGTCCGGTCGTCTTGACGGCTGAACCGAAACTCGGCCGTGGCACGATTGAACTGAAGCACGGTGTGCGACTTTCGAATGGCAAAGTCGAAACTGCCGTACTTGATGTCGTGAGGGGTCTCGGTGGCCAAGATGTGGCCGAAGATGTCGCGCACGACAACTGCGACCGACTTCCCGCCGTCCTTCTCGACCTCACTGCGAACACAGTCGATCAGCTCATTGGCGTGCACGGTGGTGATTGAATAGTGGTGCTGGAACACTGGCATGACGGTGTCCTTTCGGTCGCGAATGTCCGTCTAGCTGGCGACTAGACGAGTAGTCACCAGATGGCCGGACACTGCGAGAAAGAACGGGTTACAAGGGGTCTTTCAATCTCACGATTGAACCTGAACATATTAGCATAACTGTATCGATTTGTCAATAGTTTACAACCAGTGGTACGCTGTCACCGGTATACCAAATACGAAAAGAGCCCCGATTGGAGTCGGGGACTCTCATCGGGGCTCGCGCCCAGTGTGGGCTAGGTGGCCGGGGTGGCTTCGGCGTCGTTCGCCTCGGCGTTCAGCTCGTCGAGCGTGATGGTGATGCCTTTGAGGTACTTCGTACCCACCGGGCAGCCTTCCTGCTTGCGCAGCGCGTCGGCCTTCTGGATCGCCTTCTTGGTGATCCGGGTGACGAGGTCATCGATCCAGTCGACGCACTGGCAGAACAGCTCCCAGTCCTCCTTCTTGAGGAGACCGGAGACGCCGCCCCACCACAAGTCCCTGTGGTTACCGGCACCCTCCCAAGGGAAGTCACCGGCACGCACAAGTCTCGGGTTGGTCTCGGCCACCACCGAGTCCTCCATGTTGCGGAGGCAGAAACGGAGCTTGCCGCCGACGTTCTCGAGCGTGCCGTCGGGCGCCCTTGCTACGGCCGCGTCGCCGAGGTGGGAGGCGATCATCGCGTACTCGAGCGGTCTCCGCCAGCTGATGACGGCGGCGAGCGTGTCGTCGGGGTCGAGAAGCACGAAGGTCATGCCCTTGCCCGGGAAGCGCTGCGCGAACTCGGTCGCGAAGTCGCCGTGGAACCACTCAAGGAACATCGCCTTGACGTTCAGACCGAAGACATCGGTCAACTCCATGATGTCTCTCCCCTCTTGTACGAATCGCTGGGTGCGATCAAGGAGGATATAATAACACTAAACTATAATAAATGCAATACTTGGTGACCCCAGCGGGAGTCGAACCCGCGTTACCACATTGAAAGCGTGGTGTCCTAGACCACTAGACGATGGGGCCTCGTCCAGACCAAACAGCTTGGGCTTGGTTTGGCTCGGCGTAAAGGCATTAACCTCGAGCCGTAAAAGAACTTAGTTACTTTACCATCATACAAAGCTAACGTCTAGATTTAGCGATGGAGATAGTTCAGGTACTCGTAGATAGCTAGCATGACGGCGAGCAGGGCGATGAAGATGTGGGTGTTACGGGTGCTCTGGCGCTTGGTCAGTCTGTGGAAGATGACGATGACGATCTCCAGCCCGATGAAGCAGAGTGCTCCGGCGATGGCGGCGGCCAGCAGCGCTTGCACTAGGCGGCCTTCACGGCCACTTTATGCGATGCCTTTGCCGCCGGCTTGGCACCGACGGGTGCTGGCTTGGCCGCTTCAGCCGCAGGCTTCAGCGGCAAGGTGAAGCCGAAGGTGCTGCCCTTGCCCTCGTGGCTCTCGAAGATGATCCGGCCGCCTTGATCCTCAACCACGCGCTTGGCAAGGTAGAGGCCGAGGCCGGTGCCGTCTGGCCGCAACTGCTGGGCGTTGCCGGCCCGGAAGAACTTGCCGAAGAGTTTGCGCTTAGCATCCTCCGGCACGCCGATACCGGTGTCGGTGACGGTCAGGCGAACGTTGGCGCCGTCCGGTTCCAGCGCCACCGTCACGCTGCCGGTCTTGGTGTAGTAGACGGCGTTGTCGATGAAGTTCATGACGACTTGGCGGGTCTTATTGTCGTCCAGTTGCATCATGGGGAGCTTGTTCTTGGGCGGCTGGTATATCAATTTCAAGCCCTTGGCCTCGGCGTGGCCGTTCAACTGCTGGACCTCCTCAGCCACCAGCTTGGTGAGGTCGACCGCTGTGCGCTCGATGACGAACTTGCCCGAGCTCATGCGTGAGACGTTGAGTAAGTCGGAGATGAGGCTGACCATGCGCTCGGAGCCGGAGTAGGCGTAGCCCAGGAACTCGCGCTGCTCGTGGGTGATCTTGCCGGCGTCGCCCTCTTGGAGCATCGAGATGTAGCCCTTGATGGTGGTAAGCGGCGTACGCAGCTGGTGCGAGGCCATCGAGATGAACTCGTCCTTGGCCTCATCGAGCTCCTTTAGGTGGCGGTTGGCGACGCGCAGGCGGCCGGTGGCCTCGTTGACCTTGTCTTGGAGGGTGACGTTGAACTGGGCGATCTGTTCGTAGGCCTTGGCGTTGATGATGGCGACGGCCAGCTCGCCGGAGAGGATCCGCGAGAGTTCCAAGTCTTGGTTGGAGTAGATGTCACCGGAGAGCTTGTCGCCGAGCAAGAGGAAGCCGACGAACTCATCCTTGGTGCGCAGCACGAGGCTGAGGCGCACTCCGTGAGCGTCCATGATGGCCTTGCGCCGCCCGCCCTCCAGCTCGTCGGCCACCAGCATGGTGCGATTGAGCAGCTTGAGCTCGGAGGCCACGATCAGCTTCTCTGGCTGGTGGCCATAGTGTTCAATCTTGTAGACCTGGCCGCGGTTGAAGACGATGTACTGCCCAAACTCGACCCTGAGCGCTTGGCAGATCATCCCGAGCGTCTTCTCGAGGATCCGGTCCAAGTTGATCTCCTGCGCCAGCGTCTGCGTGATCTGGGTTAAGAGCTCCTGCGAATCGTAGCGGTCGCGGAAGAAGATCTTGTCGGTGACACGTTCGAAGAAGCGCCGGAGGGGTTGGAAGGTGAAGGCCAACACGATGGCCAAGATGATGAAGACGGCCTCTTGACCGGTGGCGATTTTTTGGCTTTTGAAAGCCACGGCGGTGATACCAAAGGCCGCTCCAGCATATAAGCCCGCTAGAGTGATGAGAAGAAGTATGTAAGCGACGGAGCGAGCAACGACCAATCGAATATTCATAAATCTGTGCTTGATGATTGCGTACGCACTGAATCCAGTCATAAACAATATGCCGTATATCCCAATACGCGTAACATCCGGACCCACATTGAACAAATCTGGCAGAACAATGTTCGTTACGATTAGGCCAACGGTCATTAAGAAAAGACCGACGAAGATAAACTGCAACTGCGCCTTCTCTCTTCCAACCGCTTTCCTATATCTTGCAATGAGTACCCATAGACCTGAGATGACTCCAATAGCGGTCAGCACGTTGAAGAGTGGATAGCCAATCTCAGGAACAAACTTAACCCTAGCGGGCTCAAATGCAACTCTCACTGTTTTACCTAATAAAGAGGAAGTCGTAGAGACGATTAGTAATGCGTAGAGAACAATTCTGAGCCAACTAGCTTTTACTCTTGTTAGCTCTAGGCATAGCAACGTAAAAAGTACCACCATAAAGCCTGATAATACAAAATCTGCGATCACGAGATTTCTTACAATTTGATGAGGTATTGTTCTAACATCCTCAAGAAAAGAGACTATGCTCCACGTAGCTAAAAACCAAGTCAGTCCCGCAAAAACTTTGTTTACATTAGCCCGCGGATTATTAATGAGAACAAAGATCCCAAGTAGGAAGTTAGTAAGACAAACAAATGCCAGTAAAACAACGCTAACCATCAGGAGAATTATAGCATAAGCGCTTCAAGTTACTCTTCAAAGTAACAGCGGCCTGCCCCTTCGCAGAACGCGAGGGGGCAGGCCGCGGGTTGGCGGTCAGCGCTTGTGACGCCTCCACCACCTATCGAGTTTCTGCCACTGGTCATAGCCCAGCAGCGGTACACGAGCGAAAAGCTTCCGCCCGGGCACCCTATAGAACGGGTTTCGCCAGCGCAGGAGCACGCCATAGTTCAGGCTGGCCGGATCATCGAAGTAGTCGGGGATTAGCCCGAGGATCCGCAAGCCGGGCACCTTCGAGTACATGTTGACCTCGCGGTCGAGGTAACGACCGTTATCGGTCCGCATCCAGAGGTACTCCTCTGGTTCGAGTGGAGCTTCTGGGTTGTTCTCGAGGTAGTACTGGTAACCCAACATTCGTCCACCCAAGATGCAGTACTTGACGCCGCTCTTGATAACCAGCTGCATGCAACCGGCCATCAGGGCGTCGACCGTACCCCGTGGATGAATCTTGGTGGCCGACAGGTCAACTCCAAAGCAAATCGAGCCCTTGGGGTCGTGCGTATTACACCAGCCTTCCCCGGTGGCTTGGTCCCAAGTCAGCGGATGGGCGAAGTCATAGCTGGCGAGGCGGATCATGGTGGTAGCGCCAACGACAACACCGTCGACTTCGGCCACCAAGATGCCCTCGAGGCACCAGTTGAACCTGTCCTTCGCCTTACGTTCGTTGACAGCCATCTCGTTGCCCCAAGATTCCTGCTGGATCTCGAGGTAGGCCGGGAGGTCGTCGTACGTGGCTTGACGAACCTTGATCACGAGGACACCTTCCGATCGGCCTCGCGCAAACGAGGCAACAGTGGGGCGCGGAGCGCGAACGTTGAACATAGATCGATAACCGGCAAGGCTAAGAGACTCCAGTCCCTCAGTGGTAGAAGCACTACAACGGCGATGATCGGGATAATTCCCGTAACCGTTGCCGCACCAAACCAATTGAGGGCTAGGCCCCAGCGGTACATCTGAGTGGTCGAATCCTGATTGACCAACTCCTTCACACGCTTCCGGGCCTCACGTAGTCGTCCGAGCCACGTTCCAGAACTTGCGTCGACTCCGAGCACTTTGCGTCCGGCGCTGACCGCCAAGAGCAAGAGCCCAAGATCGAAACAAACTTCACAGAAAATGGTCAGTCCGACCAGCACCGGGATCCGATGCAGTTCGTGCTTTATCTGCTTAACGCCGGACCAGTTGTAGACAGTCCATGCCAACGCGAGGAAAACCATCAGCTTGACCCGATGGGTCAGGATGAACGATTTCATCTTTTCTCCATTCAGGGTCGGAAATCAATGTGCCGCTCGTTTTGTGTCAGAGCGACACTCGCGAACTGGGGTGAATTGTAACATAAAAGGTATTGTTTGTAAAGAGTAATTTGCCATTCGCTCTCGTTGGCGGTAGAGTTACCGTATGGCAAGCAAGAAAGCCAAAGTGGCTTTGGTGGAAGACGACATCGCGATCGTGCAGATGTATCGCCTGAAGTTCGAGGCCGAGGGTTATGAAGTGCAGACGGCCGGCGACGGCGTGGCCGGACTGAAGTTGATCAAAGAGTTCAAGCCCGACATCGTCCTACTCGATATGATGATGCCGACAATGAACGGGATCGAGGTGCTGCGCCAGCTGCGACGCGACGCCGCCACCAAGGAGTTGAAGGTGGTGGTGCTGACGAACATGGGCGACGCCGAGACGGCCGAGCAGCTGCGCAAGCTGAAGGCCAACGACTATATCATCAAGGCCGAGATGACGCCGAAGCAGGTGTCCGACAAGGTGAAACAGCTACTGGCGTAACGGGCTCAGGCGAAGCGCGTGACGATGAACATGAAGACGATGCCAGCGGTGGTGAGGCCGATGGTGGTCCAATCCGAATGGTCGCTGTGGGCCTCTGGGAGGATGTCGCTGGCGCCGATGTAGAGCAGGAAGCCGGCGAAGAAGCCGAGGTAGAGCACGAGGCCGGCGACGGGCAGGTGGAAGAAGAAGGTCGAAGCGGCACCGAGCACTGGAGTGGTAGCATCGAGCAGCAGTAGGGAGAGGCTGCGGCGGAGGTTGTTCTTATGCGTCAGCATCAGGCTGACGGTGTTGAGACCATCGGAGAAGTCGTGGGCGATGACGGCGATGGCAACGGCGATACCGACGCCTGTACTAACCTGGAAACCGAGGCCTATACCGACGCCGTCGAGGAAGCTGTGGCCGGACAGCGCGAAGGCCGAGAGCAGGCCGACTTGGGGGTGGCGATGCTTGCCGTACTCGCTCTCGTGGGCGTGGTGCATGATGATGCCCTTTTCCAAGATGTGAAAGACGAGGAAGCCGACCACTAGCGCCACCATCGGGCCGGTCGGGTCGATGTGGTGATCAGAGATCAGATGGAAGATCTCCGGCAGGATGTCGAAGGCTACCACGCCCAAGAGCACCCCGGCGGTGTAGCCGAGGATGCGGTGCAGGCGGTCGCGATTGCGGACGGCCGTTAGGCCACCGAGCATGGTCGAGACGAAGGTGAGAAGAGAGAGGATGATGACTAACACGATGCTCCTATCATATACGCTAACGGCGCCCCAGAAAACCGGGGCGCCGTTTGAGAGCGATCTGGCGGCTAGCAGTCGCGCAGTTCGGGCCGCTGGGCCAGAACTTGGGCCCGCTCCGAGCAGAACGTCCGCCACTGCCTCGAGAAGCGGCCACGCCCCTTGGTGGCGGCGATGTAGTGACAGTTCTGGAAGGCCAATCGCAAGCCGAAGTGGCGCTGGAGTGCACGGCGCATCGAATCACTGGCGAAGACCCGCAGCAGCTGACTACGGTGATCGTCGTCCATGTGCAAGGGCGCCTCGATGGCGACCCGCTCGCCCACGGCCAATCGGGCGGCGAGCAGACCGACCGCTTCGTAGGCAAACGGCAGCGACCGGCGGATGATCTCAATGAAGCTCGATCGCGACAACTGGCCGGCTCGAGCCTGTTCAAGTTGCGCTTCGGTGATGGCTGTCAAAGACACGGTGGCTCCTGTCGGTTGAGAACTGCTGGATGTCAGATCTTACCAATCTTGCGACTGGCTCTGGGTCGGCCAAGTTTGATCGACTCAGGGCCAGCAACAAGTTCAGACACGGACCAACTCGGGACCAAACTTAAACTCTGGATCGACTTGCTTGGTCAGATCCTCACCGGCACTGTCGTTGGCCCAACTCTTGGCGTTGCGGACATGAAACTCGACGGTCTGGCGATAGAACTTATCCCAGTCTTTCTGGCAGCCATCGACCATCGCCTTTATCTGCTCAAGGACCATTCGGTTAGACTCCTCGAGCTTCTCCAGCGGCAGGTGCTGGCCCTTCTCCATCGTTCGAACGAAAGTGGAGCGACCGAACCAAGCCAACAGATCATCCCCGACATGTTCCTTCAAGAACGAAACGTCGCTGTCATCTTCAACCTTATTGCCAATGACTTGAATTCGAACACCGTGATCCTTGGCATATTGCTTATACTGCTGGTAGACGCTGACACTCTTGATGGTCGGCTCGACGACGAGAAAGGTCACATCGAACTTGGTGAACAAACCAGAGGCGAACGAGTCGGCACCGGCCGTCATATCCATGATGACGTACTCATCCGGACCATCGACCATATGACTCAGTAGCAGCTCGGCGGCGCCCGTCTTGGAGTGATAGCACTTAACACCGAGATCCTCCTCGCTGAATGGGCCAACTGCTAGGAGCCGGACGCCATCGACCGCACGGGCAAAGTGGTCGTAGATTGGGTTCGACTCAGTCGGCGTCACTAGGCGAGAGCCCCGCCCGGGCGGGGTGGTCTTGGCCATGACCTCACTAGAGTGAATGAGCGGATTACTGCCCCGCAGATACCCCTTAATCCGGTCAATCTCGAGGCCCATTGGCGGTAAACTAGCAGATTGCTCGGCCGATAGACCAAGTGTGACTCCCAGATGCTGATTAATATCGGCATCGATTGCCAGAACCGGTCGATGCTGGCCGCCCAAATAGCGAGCCCAGAGTGCCGAGATGGTCGTCTTCCCGCTACCGCCCTTTCCAACGAATGCAATCTTCATGACCAATAGCCTAATGCAAAGTGTCAGCTATTGCAAATCTGTCGCAATAAGCTATACTTACTGCAATGATTCCCCTCGATAAGCTCGAACGACTGCTCCACCAGCACGATCTGCGCCTGACCAACCCGCGCCGAGTCGTCTTCGAGTTCTTCTCGCTGGCCAGCGAACCGATTCAACTGCGCGCCATCATCACGGCGCTGGTGCCGCTGATCGACCGGGCCAGCATCTACCGAACCGTCGAGCTCTTCGAACGACTGGGTGTGCTCCAAGAGGTGCACCGACCGGGGCGACAGTGGCTGGAGCTGGGCGAGCGCTTCACCCACCATCACCATCACCTGACCTGCTCGGGCTGTGGACTGAGCCAAGCACTGACCAGCCCAGAGTTAGAGCAGACTCTGACCGACCTTGGCGCCGCGGCCGGCTTTCGCGTCACCGGCCACCAAGTCGAGATCACCGGCCGCTGCGGGGACTGCCTCGCCGCCGAACGTCGCGCACCGGTCGCGACCTAACCGGCGGCGATTAGGAGACTATCGAAGAGGGCCGCCACCGTCATCGGCCCGACCCCGCCGGGCACCGGCGTGATGATGATGTCGGCCCGGTCGTAGAGGGCCGGATCGGCGTCGCCGACTGGGCGGCCGTCTACCAGTGAGGTACCAGCGTCGATGACGACGGCGCCAGATTTTACCATGGCCGATGTGATCAAGCCGGCTCGGCCGACCCCGCTGATGATGACGTCGGCCGCCTTAGTTCGGTCGGTTAGGTCGACCGTCGAGATGTCGCAGCGCACCACCGTAGCGCCGCTGGCCTCGAGCATGGCGGCGACCGGCTGGCCGACCAGTTGCCCTTGGCCGACGACGCAGACGCGAGCGGTCTTGAGGTTAACGTCGGCCCGCGACAGGAGCCACATGATGCCCTTGGCGGTAGCCGACTCGAAGGAGCTATCCTCCCGAAGACCATCGACGTCTTTGGTCGCCGTAATGGCAGCGACGGCGGCGTCGGTATCGAAGTCGGTTGGCAGCGGCAGTTGGACGATCAACCCAGTAACGGCCGGCGCCTCGTTCCACGTTTGAATGAGCTTTAATAATGCAGCTTGATCGTCAACGGACTCGACCGTCACCGCCGCCCCAATCTCCTCGCCATAGCGCCGCTTGGCCCGAATGAAGCCGGCGTTGGCGGCCTCACCGACGACGGCGATGGCGAGCATCGGCGCCACCACCAGTGCCCGAACCTGCTGGCGGTGGCGCTCCATGATGTAGCCGGTGAGGTCGGCGGCCGCCAGCAACACGCTAGTCGGCCTCGGCCGGAGATGTGGCCGCCAGCTCGACTACGGCGGCGCGGCCATCGGTGGTGTAGCGATCGTGGAAGGTGTTGCGACCAGATCGTGGCTTCGTCAAGGCATAACTGGTGCGACGATCGGCGCCCACGGCGACCAAGTCACTGGCGATGAGGTCGCGCTCGGCATCGACATCGGGATCGATGTGGTGGTAGGGCATGCCGAGCCCGCGCACGAGGCGGACCGAGCGATCGAAGCTGGCCGATCCGAGCCAGAGCGCTTGTCCACTGGCTAGACGCAGGTTGGTCTGCCAGAGTCGGATGTGGTGGCGCTGCTGGAAGTTATGAGCCTCGGTCTCCTTCTGGAAGGCCACGTCGTTGGGCGTCGTACCAAGGTAGAAGGGCGTGATTGGGCCGTCCGGATACGACCGCTTGGCCAGCGTCGCCCAGAGCGCCCGCAGCCAGTTGGAGGCACCGACCGGTACGGCCTCGTGCCAACCGGCGGCCGCAAAGGCCTCGGCGACGGCCCCGGCCGAACCGATTAAGATCAGGTTGATTGGCTCGGCTGGTCGGCCGGTCAGGCTCAGGCTGGTCTTGGGTAGCTCGAGGGCCAGCGCCGGGCCGAGTTTGACCGTCACCGCCTCACCACCACCAACGATGACCTTGAGCCAGCTCTTGATCTGCGAGCGCTGGTAGGCCAGTTTGAGCATTCTGAGCGTGAGGACGGTGATGAGCGCGCCGAGCGAGAACTGGGCCGCTCGCCGGCCGGAGCTTGACTTCACTGGGTGACTCGCCGTTACGATACGCCAGCTACCATAGCGAACCGAGCCGACTAAGTCTAGTCGGGGGTTCTGACTTTATCGGGATTTGCCTTCTGCCAAGCCGTAATATCGTCGATACTGGCCTGAATAGACTCAAGGAAGGCCGTTGGGCTGG
>CAYMAB010000005.1:0-12570 GCA_964388345.1 uncultured Candidatus Saccharimonadales bacterium | reverse complement strand
TCGGTCTCGACCTCGGGGCCATCGGCCACCTCGAAGCCCATCTGCCAGAAGATCCGCACCACCTCATCGATCAGCTGCGAGATCGGATGATCGTGGCCAAGCGGCCGGCCCAATGCTGGCGCCGACAGATCGATGTTCTCGCCAGCACCTTTGCCAGCCAGAGCCACATCGCGCAGACGTCGCTCGGCCGCCACAAAGTCCTCTTCCAAGCCATTCTTGGCCTGGTTGGCGGCTTGGCCCAACTTTGATCGCTCCACCGCTGGGGCTTGGCCGACCGTTCGCAAGACCTTCGTCAATTCGCCATCTCTGCCCAAGTACTTCACACGCAGCGACTCGAGATCATGTGCATCCTTAGCATTCTCAATGGCCGTTGTGGCAGAAACAACTATTTCTTCGATATTCATCTCACTTTAACCTTAAATAGAACTCAATTAAAATCGCTAGCATAGCAGTGAGTAGTCCATCGCGAAAACTCAGCTGCCTCAAACTGCTTAATGCCATATTGACACTGGCCCACGCACTGATAAGTAGACCTTGACGCAGCGAGGCTTGGAACTTCGGTCCCGGCAGCTTCTTCAAAACCAGCCGCTTGATGGTGTGAAGCACCACCGCCAACAGGGTGGCGAGTGCCGCAAAGAAGCCCAAGAACCAGATCGTCACTCCGAGCGGACCGATCTGAGACGGCGCGAGGCCGACGATGGCGAGTGCCACTAAGGCGGTGGACACCATCGCCACCACTATCGTAGTACCAAGATTGATTCTGGCTAGCACCGCCATCGGACACCTCTAAGTGGCTCTATTATCGCAAACTTACTCGGTTGAAGCAAACCAACTGGCGGCCGTCACCAGATAATCGATACATAAAAAGCCCACTAGGGCTAGGATTAAAATGAGTTACGGGGCGACTAAATCCGCCCAAAGTTATTACTTAATGGCGCTTGTCGCCCCGTGGGGCTCTCAGTTGCTGCCACAGACCGAACGAAATGAACGGCAGCGCGAGAGAACCGGACAGGACCGCCTGACGGCGATCGCTCAACCCCCACCATCTGTCTGGTGCCCGGTGGAAGCTGGCCGTAAGCGATGTTACGACCACCTGCCACCGGACTCCGGCACCCCGATTGCATATCGGGGCTAAAACAGTAGGGTGAGTCCGAATTAGAGGTAAGGGGGATACTTCTAATCCGGGCTGACCCTACCGTCACGCTGGCCGGTTTGGAAGCGACTAGCTGGGTGCGGGCTGGAGAGTTCGATTTGTTAAGCTACCTGCGAAACTGTTACTAGTTTAGCATAAGCGAAATGGCGTGTCAAGACACTAGGGGTATTTTGACGACATGGGCTTTTTGCCTTTCCATAGGCATTAATAATGATTAGCTAGAGAGACTGTTGTATAATACACATCACTGAGAATCAGCCTCAATCTAGAGCAGGCCGAGCGCTTGCTTGACCTCAGCCAGCTTTCGTTCGGCCATCTCGCTGGCCTTCAATCTCCCCTCTTCCAGTACACCTTCGACGTAACCGGACTCGTCTTGGATGCGATGGTACTCAGCCTGCAGCGCCGCCAGCCGCTGGCCGACCGCTTCGGCTAGATCGGTCTTGAACTGGCTATAACTCTGGCCCTTATAGCGGCTTTCAAGTGCTGGGATGGCCTCATCGCTAATGGCTGAGTAGATCTCCAGCAGATTAGTCAACGCCGGCTTCTCCTTTGAGGCCTTGATCTCACTGCCAGAATCGGTCACCGCCCGCATAATCTTCTGCTTGATCTTGGCCGGCTCCTCTAGGAGCATGATGGTGCCACCGCTGTCCGGGTTGCTCTTGCTCATCTTCTGATCGGGCTTGGACAGGCTCATCACGCGAGCGGCCGTCTTCGGCGTCCAGCTGGTCGGCAGCTTGAAGATCGGCCCGTAGAGCTGGTTGAAGCGCTCGGCGATGTCTCGGGTGAGCTCAACGTGCTGGACTTGATCCTCGCCGGTCGGCACCAGATCGACGTCATAGAGCAAGATGTCGGCCGCCATCAGGACCGGATAACTAAAGAGCGCCACCAGCTGGCCGGCCTCGCCGAAGCGCGCCCGCTTATCCTTATACTGCGTCATCCGCTCGAGCTCCCCCATGGTGGTGAAGTTGTTTAAGATCCACGTCAGCTCGGCGTGGGCCGGGATCTGCGACTGGACGAAGAGCGTCGAGCGCTTCGGATCGATACCGGCCGCCAGCAGCCACGCCGCTGTGTTATAGACCTCTTGGCGCAACTCGTCGGGCTTGGGCCGCACATTCAAGCTGTGGAGGTTAGGAATGAAGTAGAGCGTCTCCCCCTCGCTCTGCAGCTCGGCCCATGGCCGAAGCGCCCCCAAGTAGTTGCCGAGGTGCAGCGCACCAGTGGCCTGCACGCCTGAGAGAATCCGTTTCATAGCCTTAGCTTAGCGCAGATCGCCGGCCTTGCCTACTCCTCGATCTGCGGCTTATCGACTACGATCGGCTCGATCACCGGCGTGGTCTCGGCGATCTTGACGACGTCCTTGTCAACCTTCTTCAGCTCCTTGTGGGCGTTGTTGTAGTGGTTGACGGTCGTACCGAGCGAACCACCGAGCTTCTGCATGAACTGCTCGTAGGCTGCCAGATGCTGGCCCAGCTGGCCGACGCGCACTTGGATCTCCTTGGCTTGGCCCTCGATCTGCAGGCTGCGCAGGCCCTGCATGACGGTCTGGAGGTAGGCCATGAACGAGGTTGGCGAGACGATGATGACGCGCTTATCGCGAAAGGCGTACTCGATCAAGTCGCGCGACGAGGCGCCGGCGGTGCCGACCTTGTTGATCAAGAGGTCGTAGTAGATCGCCTCACTTGGGATGAACATGAAGGCGAAGTCCATGGTGCCCTCACTCGGGCGAATGTACTTGGCCGTCTCGTCGATGCGGTTCTTAAGATCAGACTTGAAGAGTTTGACCAATGCCTCCTTGCGCGTCTTGTCGGTCTCCTCGACCAGCCGGTTGTAGTTCTCGAGGCTGAACTTCGAGTCGACCGGCAGGATCTGGCCGCGGTCGAGCTTGATGATGGCATCGACGACCTCGCCGTCGGCGAACTTATACTGCAGTTCGAAACGATCTGGCGACAGCACGTTCTCGAGCACGCTCTGCAGATAGTACTCGCCCAAGACCCCGCGCTGCTTCGGGTTCTGCAGCACGTTCTGGAGCGTCTTGAGCTCATCGGCCACATCGACGACTCGCCGGTTGGTCTCGTCGAGCTTGGTCAGGCGACTGGTGACGTCGGCGATGATCTTGGCGGCCTCGCCGAACTGCTTCTGGATCGTCGCCTGCATCCGCGAGCTGGAGTTATCGAGCCGCTCGTTCATGTTGGCATGGCTCTGGGCCAAGAGCTGACTCATACCCTGCAGATCGGCCTTGAGCAAGCCGAGCCCGGAGTCGTTCTTGAGGGCCGCGATCTTTTGCGAGAAGACGTAGAATAAGAGCGCGAAACCGGCCAAGACCACGGCCAAGATGACGATGAGAATGATGATCATGGTGCTAGTATACCATCAGGAGGCGGGTGGCTCGAAGCTGAGCTGGCTGGCCGTCTCGGCTAGCTTGGCCCGATAGTGCGGCAAGAGCAGCCCGGCCAGCTCGTGGTCGAGCAGCCGCTCGATCTCGCCCTTCAGGCGAGTGATCAGCCGCCGCCCACCGGCCGAGAGTTTGATGACGTGCTGGCGGCGATCGGTTGGGCTGGCGCTGCGCACCACCCAGCCGGCACTACAGAGGTAATCGACTTGCTTCGTCATAACGGCCGGCGTCACCCCGACATAGACGGCGATCTGGGCTTGGCTCAGCTCCGGCGTCTCCACCAGCGCTTGAAGCACTAAAAACTGCGAGAAGCTCATTCCCGAACCTTCTCGCAGTCTCTGTTCTGCGGCCTTCGTTAGCTGTGAAACCAATCGATGCACACGATAAAACGACGTTTCACTAAAGCTGTCTGTCCTTGCCACGGCCGCTCTCTCCACATGAAGTAGTTTATATGTAAATGTATTATGTGTAAACAGTTTAGTACAAGACTATATCGAGCTAATCTAATTCATAGGGTCAGAAATCAAAGACCGACCTGAGTCTGGTCCTCTCGGTCGGTCGAGCGCTTACTTCCAGGCGGCCAAGATGGCGCCCATCACAAGGATCGTCGCGAGATGATTACCGGCATCGAGCAGATAGAGCTTGAGGCTCTTACCACCGAAGAGATAGTTCAGGCCCATCGACGTGGCGATGAAACCGAGCCAGAGCCAGAGACCAGTCTCGAGCCCCTGCCCCACGGTCGTGGCACCGACGTAGCCGACCATGTGCGCCAGCACATACGACTCGACCAGCGCGAAGACTGCCACCAGCGCCATGTTCGGACCCATCTTGCCCATATCACGCTTGCCGGTCAGCTTCATCCAAGTCTTGCCGAAGAGCACCGGCGAGTACCACAGCGAGCCGACGACGATGCCGGCCAAGGCTGCGAGTACCACGGCAGCATAGTGAACGGAGATTGACATGTTCATTTCCCTCACCTCCTCTCTATGGTTATGCTCTCATTATCAGCGCAACGCCAGAAAAGTAAAGTGGCTAGGCGCCCACTTCGAGGCCGCGGGCATCGCGGCGGTAGATACAGTACTCACAGCCCTCGGCCGATGATGGCAGGCTCTCGAACATGAGACAATCGTGAGCTCGCGCCAGCGCAGGGGCGACCCAACCATCGTCGCCGTCATAGCCTAGGAGGGTCAGGTTGAACTCGAGCTTGGCATCGAAGGCGGCCAGATCGGTGCGGCCGTTGGCGTAGACGAAGTAGCCACGCGGCTGGACGGTGAAGCCGTTGCCCCGCAGCAGCCATTGGTAGATATCCATCTGGCGCTTGTAGCTCTCCTTCCACTGGTCGTCGAGCGAGACCTCACCATCCTTGCTGGTCGACTTGTAGTCGACCACGATCAGCTAGCCGGCCGGAGTCACCCAGAGGTCGTCAACGGCGCCAAAGACGAGGAAGTTGGTCGGCTCGTGCAAGTATTGGACTCCGTGGAAGTTCTCGCGCCACTGGTCGAGGCTCTCGTGCACGAACGGCACCGCCTCGACCCCATAGGCTTCCATGATGGCGTGCGGCTTACCGGCCCGGCGCAGCACATCGAACTCTTTCTTTAAGAGCGTATCGACGGCCGAGTTGAGCGTGTAGCCGGGGATCGAGGGCCTCGCCAGACCGAGGCGCCGGTCCAAATAGAAGCAGCGCGGGCAGCGCACGAAGTCCTCGATCTTCGAGCGCGACAGCTTGAACGGCTCGCTCGAGCTCGGATCGAAGCGGTTTCTGGTGCGCGTGGTCATGGCTTCATTATAGGCTATCTTAACTTGATCCTTTGCTATACTGGAGCCATGAAACCGCAGGACTCATTTAAAGACGTCTTTGATAAGAAGCAGCGCATCTTGGTCGTGGCGGCCCACCCGGATGATAACGAGGTCATCTGCGGCGGATTGGTGGCCCGGCTGATCGAGGCCGGTAAACGGGTGCGGCTGGTCGTCACCACCAACGGCGAGAAGGGCAGCGGCGACAAGACGGTCGATCGGAAAGTCTTAGCCGCCACCCGTCTAAAAGAACAGGAAACGGCCGCCGGGATCTTGGGCATCCCCAAGGCCGAGAACTTCAATCTCGGCATTCCGGATGGTGAGCTCGAGGCCTAGGTCGAGAACATCGAGCGCATCGTCTACCACATCCGCCAGTTCGCTCCCGACATCGTCATCACCCACAACCCCGACGAGGTCATCAACACCTTCTCCTCGGCCGAGGGCGTGCGCCGGGTCAACCATCGCGACCACCGCCACACCGCTCTCGTCACCACCGACGCCGTCTACCCCTACTCGCGCGACCGAGCCTTCTTCCCCGAGCAGCTAACGAGTGGCCTCGAGCCGCACAGCGTCACCGAGCTGCTGCTGGCCGATTCATATGAGCACCCGCTGCGACTCTACTTCGACGTCACCGACCAAGTCGAGAAGAAGCGCCGGGCGCTAGCAGCCTGCCCCAGCGTCATCGAGCCAAGCCACGTCGACGGCTACATCGGTGAGATCAAGATCGGCACACGTTACTTTGAGCAGTTGCGATACTTAAAGGATCTCTATTAATAAACTTGGTCGGGGTGACAGGACTTGAACCTGCGACCTCAGCGTCCCGAACGCTGCGCGCTACCAACTGCGCCACACCCCGCCGTCCACATATTCTACCACCTGAAGCGATTTTGACCACCCAGAGGCAGTTTCTTTATCGTTACGGCCCGATGATCCAGAATGGTTTCGGTATCTTTGTTGTTCTTTTGACAACGTTTCTCGATTGGCGACGACTAGCAAAGTTGGCCTGCACTATGGTCGGCCAGTGCTCCTTCAACCAGCGCTTCTGCTGCTTGTAGAGGCTCTCGAGGCCGCGCTCGGCGAACTCGGAGCGCATCACTCCACCGGCGTGCGGATGGCGAAACTGCTGCTGGAGCGGCGAGTTGAAGCCGTGGCTATAGTGGCTGAGCTCGTGCACCAGCGTGGCTTGAACGACGAACTCGGGGATGGCCGGATCGCGAAAGAGTCCGTTCAGCCGAATGATGCTGACGTCTGGCTCTTTGGGGTCTACCGCGATCGAACCGAGCCGTGTCTTGGCCCGACGTCCATAGCGAACCCGGACTATGTTATCCTGCGGCACATCGCTAAAGTAGCGGTCCCATGTCTCATCGAGCAGTTGTTGCAACCAAGCTTCATCACGTCTCATCATCGTCTCCTGTCCCCCAGTAACGGTAACTAGCACAATTGTGGAACGGATCGGGGTTTGGTGCAAATCGGCGGCGGCGAATCTGGTCGGCCATGGTGGCCAGCTTGGCGCGATGGTTCTTCAAGATGGTGGCTGAGAGCTCGGCGCTGCCCTCAATACCGGTCACGACGTAGTCGAGTGTCACCGTAGCCGGCGGGCGACCCTCGATCTGCTCGATGGCCAGCGCGTAGGTTCGAAGCTGCAGGCTGCGCTTGGCCTCGGCGGCGATCTTCTCCGGGTCGCGGTGGCGGCCGGTCTTGAAGTCTCGCACCTCGATGGCCTCACCGTCCCAGAACGAGGCGTCGATCCGGCCGGACAGGCGCAGCTTGGCCTCCTCAAGGTTCAACCGAAA
The DNA here is from genome assembly GCA_964388345.1 of uncultured Candidatus Saccharimonadales bacterium. Taxonomy (GTDB): domain Bacteria; phylum Patescibacteriota; class Saccharimonadia; order UBA4664; family DATIHN01; genus CAYMAB01. The sequence continues at coordinate 5,438 of CAYMAB010000005.1, read as the reverse complement.
GGCCTCCTCGCTCGAGCGCACCCGGCGCTTCAACTTCTGCTCGCGCCGGTAGAAGCTGGCCAACGTCTCCTCGGCCAACTGGCGGCTGGCGACCGCCTCCTCGGCGCTGCGATAGCCGCGATCGCTCCAAGCCAGATCGAGGCGCTCCGAGAGCTGCCCGAGCGTCAGCCGGTCGCCGGCCAGCTCGGCTTGGTAGTAGTCGCGAAAGAGATTGTGCAAGAGGCTGCCAAAGACCATCGGTGGGCCAAAGGGAGTACGAATCTTCAGCACTCGCTCGAGGTAGAACTCGTAGGGGCAGTTGTCGTACTGGTTGATCTCGCTAGTCGAGAGCTCCAGCCAGCCGTCGGCCGTCTCAAACGGCAGCCGCTCCCCCGCCCAGATCATCGATGGCGGCGCGAAGCGTTCGAGCTGCTCTAAACTCTTGGTCAAGCGGTTGGGTCGCATCGCCGGTAGCGGGATCGGCCCAACCTCGCCGAAGATCTCCGCCACCAATGAGTTGGCCCGGCGCGGCCGCCCGCCGGCCTGCAGCACCGGCGCCGAGATCACCAGCTCGCGCTTGGCCCGAGTCATGGCGACGTAGAGTAGCCGGCGGCGCTCATGCTCTGGCGGCAGGGTGAGGTCGGCTACGACCAGTTCCTTCGGCAGCTCAGCCGTCGTGCCCAAGCGCTGCTCGCCCCACGCCTCGGCCGTCGTGCCCACCAGATAGACCGTCTCGAACTCGAGCCCCTTCGAGGCATGAATGGTGAGAAGCGAGATGCCGTCGTCGCTGCCAACGACGTCTTGGGCCTCGATCTCCGGCGGCCGTGGAAAATCGCCCAAGTAGCCGGCGAGGCTCGGGTCGCTCGCCACCTGCTCGTACTGCTGCAGCTGGCGAAACCAGAGCTGCAGATCCTCGAACACTCGCACCATCCGCGGCACCGCTTCGGCCTGCTTGGCCCACGCTTGGCCAAGGCCAGACTCGAAGACCAGTCGGTAGGCCAGCTGGCCGACCGGCAGCTCGGCCGCCCACGCCCGCCACTGAGATAATTGCTCCATCAACTTGCTGGCGGCTCGGTCTTTGGTGGCCAAGGCCTCGATGGCCGCCTCGGTGCCGACCAAGCGCTGGCGGCCCAGCTCCACTGCCGTTCGAACCTTGCCACTCTGCCAGCCAACAAACGGCCCGTGGAGCAGATGCATGATCGACTCGTCGTCACTGGCGAGGCCGATCCAACGCAGCAGATGCCAGAGCTGCAAGACCTCGCGCTGCTCGAAGATGTTGACGCTGCTAACCAACCGGTACGGCAGCCCGGCTCGCCCGAGCGAGCGCCCGAGCGCTCTAAGCACCCGGTGCGATGTGGCCAGCACCGCCAGCGACTCTGGAGCGCTGCCAGCCTTGAGCCTCGCCGCCAGATCGGCCGTGACCGTCTCGTACTCCGTCATGGCATCGGGGTAGCTGCGAAAGACCGGCTCGGGGCCATGGCGCTCGGAGACCAGCCGCTTGTCGAGCCCGAGCTTGGCCTCGAGCCGCTCCGGATCGTTGTGCACGATCAACCGTCGAGCCGCATCGAGGATCTCTTGGGTCGAGCGGTAGTTCTCGGTTAAGACTAAGGGCTTTTTGACACCAAAGTGGCTGGCGAAGTCTAGGATGTTGCCGAGCCGCGCGCCTCTAAACCCATAGATGGCCTGATCGTCGTCACCGACGGCGAAGATGTTACCGCCCGGTGGCACGAGTAGCCTCAAGAGCTCATCTTGGCCGGCGTTGGTATCCTGGTACTCATCGACCAAGACGTAGCGATACTCTCCACGCAAACGCTCGGCCACGTTCGGCCGCTCGGCCAAGAGCTGCAGCGGCAGCGTGATCTGATCGTTATAGTCGATCAGGCCGAAACGACGCTTGAGCTGCTCATAGAGCTCATAGACCGCCAACTGATCGCGAGCCTCCTGGATATCGAGCCGGTGCTGCGCCTTGGGGTTGAGCGCCTCGACGTAGGACCGGTACCGCGCCACCGAGACACCACCATTCTGCAAGGCCTCGATCTGGGCCACCATCCGAGTGGCCAGCTCTATCAAGTTCCCCTCGCGGCCGTAGTAGTGCAGCGTTATCTCGCTTAAATGTTGCTTTATTAACAACGATTTGGCCATTTCTGGTAGGACTTCTCCGGTGATGGCCCGGCCGATGTGATGGCCGAAGCGTTGCAAGATCTGCCAACCGAAAGCATTGAAGGTCAGAACGTTGACTCGGTAGGCCTCCCAGCCGATCAGCCCATCGAGCCGGTCGAGCATCTCGCCGGCGGCCTTTTCCGTAAAGGTCAAGGCGAGGATCTCCTCGGCTTTGGCTCGCTTGGCCTTGATCAGCTGAGCGATTCGCTGAGTGATGACTTGGGTCTTGCCGGTACCGGCACCGGCCACCACTAGAAGCGGGCCGTCGGTATGACCGACGGCCGCGCGTTGAGCTGGGTTGAGGTCGTCTAACTGCATCTTCTTACTAGTATAGTACAGCCCGGCTTCCAACAGATTGTGGTTATGCTTAGCTCATGCTATGCTAGGCTCAATTATGAGGTGTCGTGGTGCCTAAGTTGCTCAGCCAGACCGCCAAGTTGGTGCCCTACCCGAAGCGCTTGAAGTCGCAGACGAGTCTGGCCACCGCCTATCAGTTCGAACCGCCCGCCGAGATCGATCATCGCGGCAGCTTCCTCGCCGTCATCGAGGTGGTCTCGGGCACCAAGCAGGCCGAGGAGCTGATCGACATCATCATCGAGACGACCGGGAAGTCCTACTACGAAGCCCCGGAGCAAGCCGACGAGACCAACCAAGATCGCTTTGAGGCGGCCATCAAGGCCGTCAACGAGGAGCTGGCCATCTACGCCACCCAAGGCAATGCCAGTTGGGTCGGCAAGATAAGCGCCGTGCTGGCTGTCCTCCAAGGTGAAGAGTTGATGATCACCCAGACCGGCTCGGCCCAAGGTTACCTCTATCGCCACAAGCATGGCACCTGCATCACCACCGGGCTCGCCACCGATCAGCCCTATCGACCGTCCAAGACCTTCTCGCAAGTCGCCAGCGGCACCGTCGAGGCCGGCGATCGGATCTTGCTCACCACCCCGGCGCTACTGCACCTGATTGGCAGCGCCCAGCTCAGCACCATCCTAATCGACAGCGGTGCCAGCGCGGCCGTCCAGAAGTGCCACGAACTGCTCCAAGATCAGACCGGCTTGGAGCGGGTCGCCGCCATCGTCGTCGAGGTCTCCACCAGCGAGATGGCCCAGATGACGCCCCAGCCCGGCCTCCCCAGTGAACTCCGGCTCGGTAAGCCAGAGTCGGCCGCCGAGCTGGCCAAGTACCGCTTAGGGCCGATCGTAACGTGGCTGCGCACCGAGAGTAAGGCGGCGTGGACCAAGCTCCGCCACTTCGCCACCACCCAGCTCACGCCGTGGCTCAAGCGCGTCAGTCTCAAGACCGTTCAACTCTTACGCAAATGGTTGAACGGTCGGCGCAGTCGCTGGGTCCTGCTCGGCGGTGTCGTAATTGTGATCGCTCTCATCGCCCTAGCGTGGCACAACCTCTCCGAAGCCAGTGCCACCAGCAAGCTAGAGACCAGCTACCATCAAGCTTGGCAGCTGACCGATCGCGGGCAGGCGGCGCTAGCCGGTGGCGACAAGTCGGCCGCCGGGATCGACTTCAAGCAGGCCCTTGGACTCATCGCCACCATCCAATCGAGCCACCACCTCACTGCCGTCGATAAAGCCCTATCACACCACAGCCACCCTGAAGCCGACCCGGCCTCGGTGGCCGGCCTGAAGTCTCTGCTCGATACCGATGTCGATCAGTTGAATGGTCTGGCGGCCGTGACACCGCGCGTACTGATCGACTTCGCCAGTCTCAGCGGCACGGCACCGACGCTGCTGGCAACCGTCGGCTCTGAGCTGGTCTGCGTCCAGCCCGATGGTCCGATCATCGACAGCTTCAGTCTCACCACCGGCAAGCTCGACCACAGCCTCGTGCGATCGCCCGGCCTTGGCCGCGTCACCGCCATCGCCACCGCCACCAACTCCACCGGCGTCTACCTCTTAACCGATCATCCGGCCGTCTGGCTCTACCGCAGTGCCGACCACACCCTTGTAGCCCAGAGCACCAGCGGCTCGTGGGCGAGCGGCAAGGCCATGGCGACCTTCGCCGGCAACCTCTACATCCTGAACCAAGCCGGCACCGGCATCCTGAAGTTCCCCGCCATCGCGAGTGGCTTCGGCGCCTCCATCGGCTACCTCGCCAGCGGCCAGAGCCTGCCCGGCGGCGCGGCCAGCCTTGCCATCGACGGCTCGATCTACGTCGGCGGCCCGGGCGGCTACCAGCGCTATCTAGCCGGCAGTCTCCAGCCCGATGGCCTCAGCCTACCGGCCAACCTCAGCACCGTCGATCAGATCGTCTCGACCAACGGCGGCACCACCCTCGTGACGGTCGACGCCGCTACCGACCGCCTCGGCCTGCTCAGCTTCGATGGCAGCCACAGCCACTTCTCAAAAGAGTTGACGCTATCAGGTTATAAGCACATCGCCCAGATTGCCGCCGATCCCAACGCCAAGGTCATCTACGCGCTGGCCGATCAGAAGCTGGTCTCGTTCAGCTACTAGAGACTACATCTGCTGGCGTGGCTCGATGCCGAGCACGGCGAAGTAGGACTCCATAAAACGAGCGAACCGCTCCACCAAGTAGAGTCGCTCTGGCACATCGTCTCCAGAGAGAATCGGCACCACCTCGTAATAGGTATGGAAGGCCGTCGCCAGCTCACGGCCAAAGAAGGTCAGGCGGTGAACGCCGAAGTCCCGAGAGATCTCGACCAAAAGCTCGGGAAAGCTCGCCATCAAGGCCACGAGGGCACGACCCTTCCCAAGCTGGCCGGCCGATGTGCCGACCTTGAGGCCGGTCGCCTCGGCCTTGGCCAGAACCGAGCAGGCCCGGGCGTAGCCATACATGACATAGAACAACGGGTTCTTCTGCGACTGCTCGCGCGCCAGATCGAGATCGAAGTCGATGTGGCTCGAGTTGGCTCGCATCAAGGTGAAGAAGCGCGCCACGTCGGCCCCGACCTCATCGATTAGATCGATGATCGTCACAAACTGGCCCAACCGCTTCGAGACCTTGACCTCCTTGCCCTCCTTCATCAACCGAAACCACTGATAGCCGGCCATCTCTAACCGCTTATCCGGAAAAAGCGCGCCGACCGCCGCCTTAACCGAGGGAAACTGAGCGATGTGATCGGGCCCCAAGACCTTGATGGCCCAGTCGAAGCCTCTAGTACCAAAGATGTTGGCGTGATAGGCGATGTCGGGCGCCAGATAGGTCGGGTCACCGTTACTCTTGACCAAGACTCGCTCCTCCCGCTCTACCCCCAGCTTGGCCGTATCGAGCCAAGTGGCACCGTCGCGCTCGAAGACCAACCGCTTAGACTTGAGCTGCTCAAT
>CAYMAB010000004.1:0-13919 GCA_964388345.1 uncultured Candidatus Saccharimonadales bacterium | reverse complement strand
TCAAGATGGCGGGCAGATGCCGTTGAACAAGTAGACGCCACCGCTCTTGTAGAAGTCGAAGGACTTGCAGATGCTTTGATCACCGAAGAGGACGTAGTTGAGGTTGCCCGGCACGCCGTTGTTGCCGATCGGCGCCTGCGCAATGATACGGCGATAGACCGAGCCGGCCCGGGCCGTCACGTCGATGGTGGCGAACTGGTCCTGAATTTGGAACGGACCGCCGCTACTATTGGTGAATCCAATCGAGTAATCAACCCGTTGATTGCTGCCATTGAGGTAGCGTGATCGAATGCTGATGACCTCGGCCTCATTGTTGAGCAAGGCCAGCGTGACATCGGAAGCCGGGATGCTGGCGCTGCATTGGTAGCCGCCGCTTGGCACGCAGTCGACCACGACCTTGGCGCCGATGGTCGCACCGCCGCCGGTGCTCGGAAGCAGCAGGGCGTTGCGTAGTTTGATGTTGGCCGGGGTGACCGTGCCGCCGCCAACGATGGGGAAGCGCACCAAGGTCAACTCGATGCCGGCGGCATTCAGACAGCTGGGATTGGCTGGATCGCTACAGGGCAGTTCCGTACCAGGGGCGATCGCTAGGTTTGGGCCCGGCTCGCTCGAGCTGATCCAACTGACGGTGATCGTCTTGAGCGTTGGCCCCGCCGCCACCGCCGGCACCATGATTTGGCGAGAGGCGTTGGCGTCGAGCGAGCCAGAGACTTGGTTAGTCTGGCTGTGGACCAAGATGCAGGTGATGACGTTATCGATGTTGGAGGTGCTCAAGCCACCAAACTTGTAGACGGACAGTGGGATCGGCGTTGGGGCGGTGTTGTCGCAGGCGGTGTGCTGGAACGACGGATTGGCCAGCAGCTGCGTGATGGCCCACTCCACCCCGCCCTCAGCCGCCACCGTGGCCCGGACCGACAGCTCGTCGTCGCTCGACTGCTGCAGCGTACCGGAGAGCAGTGATACAAGCCCGATCGCCAGCGTGATGAGCAGAATGCTGACCATGATGGTGGTGATCATCGAGATGATGCCGCGCTGGTCTCTCATAGGAGTCCTCCTCGACTGGTGATGGTGGTACTGATAGGCGTGACGCTGCACGAGAAGGCTGCCGCGGCTGGTTTACAGTTGCCACTCGAATCGAGATCATTCTTGTTGATTGTCACTCGAACATCGACTCGTACAGTATCGAGCTGGCATAGCGCAAGATTGTTACAGAGTAAAGGCTGGCCGGTAGCCGGGTTTAAATCATCATATTGCTCTACGTTGAGGGCCGCCACCTGCACTTCGTTGGTGGTGATGGCCAGCGGACTGGTGCCATGCGTAGCGTCGCAGGTCTGCGATGAGTCCCAGTTGGCCTCTACCAAGGCTGTGCCACTGACGTAGTACATCTTGCCGGTGCCATCAAGGCAGAGCACGCCGGCATTCAGCGTCGTAACGTCGTTGAAGCCCTGAGCCCCACGGGCGGCCTCAACGATCTGGTCAATGGCCTGGCGCGCATTCAGCTGGGTGCGACGGTCATTGATGCCAGATTGGTAGATGCGGAAGAGCGCCAAGAAGCCGATCGAGATGACGAGCAACGCGAAGCTAAAGAGTGCCATCGCCAGCAGCAGCTCGATCAAGCTGAAGCCGCCCTGCCGCTTAACCACAGGTGCCACCGAAGGGTTCGTTTCTAACATTGGTTATATATGAGTAGATGAAGCTGTTGGCTTGGGAGGTGCGGGCATTGATGGTAATCACGCGTGTACCGGTGGTCGGCCAGTTCGACGAGAGCGCAATACTGAGGTCGGAGCAGGTTGGCAGACCCGGCGGTGTGACGTCGGCAGCAATGATACCGACTTGGATGATTGGTTGATCGGCATGCGTCCGAGCGTTACCCTGACAGCCGTAGGCGCTATAGAAACTGGCGTAGTAGGGATCGGTCGAGGCGCCGGCTGGGGTGTTCCAAGTGCTGTCGTAGTCGAGCGGCGGGAACCACTGGCCTGGGCAGGGCACCCACTGGCCGTAATCGGCTAGGGCGTTGTTACTCTGGCGCTCCATATGGAAGCAGTCATCGACCGGATCACAAGACGATGGCGCATCGTGGCGGCGAGCTATGCCGGTTGAGAGACCGGGAAAGCCAACCGTATAGGTGCCGATGAAGGCCGGCCAACCGACACGATCACGGTAGCTCCGTAGCGCCTCGTACTGCTCCTGCATCATGTTGATCGCTGCCGTACGGCGCGAAGCATTGTCGCTCTGGGCCCGGCTCTGGCGGCCAAGCGTGAAGGTCGAGACGAGGATCGAGGTTAGGATGATGATGGCGAAGATCACCTCTACCAAGGTGTCGCCGCGTTGGTTAGTTAGGCGCTTCATCAGTGAATCACCCGCGTAACGTCGCCCAACGAGTCCATTGTGACGGTGGCGCTGTGGCCGGGCGAGCCGAGGTTGATGACGGTCGAGCCGGTCGGTGATAGCGAGGCCACACTAGCACCTATGGCCGGTGGCGTAGTGCCGAAGTTGTGGACCTGCAACTGGCCACCACTATCGAGATATAGAAGCACATACGTCGTGGGGCTGGCGGTGACCGCCCACGGTATCGTCACGTCGTAGGTGTTGTAGTCGATCTTCGAGATGGTGCCGGCGCTCGGCGCGGCGTCTTCGAGCACCGTCGAGACCTCGGCGATGCTAGTGCCATTAAAACGCACCAACTTGCCCAGAATGGCACAGTCGGTGCCGCTGGTAGAGCAGCCGGCCAGTGTGCCGGTACCGGCGATGTTACCGGGGCTACTGTCGGTGCTTCCGACCGTACCGGTGGCCTCTCCGCGGGCCGTCGTCAGCACTTGAACGGCTTGGTCGATGGCTTGGCTGAACTGGATGTTCGATCGCAACTGATCGCGGCCGGTCAAAACGGTGGCCGCCAAGAGCCCAGCGATGGCCAGCGCGATGGCGATCTCGATCAGCGTCAACCCCCGCTCATTTCGGTGTCTAAACATAACTACTATCACTATAGCATCTCGGTCAGATCAAGCAACCAGCGGTGAGCGGCTAGAGCCGCACACTCAGGCCGAGGTACCAGTTGATGATGGCACCACCCCAGAGCAGCGCCACGATCGTGGCGGCGGCAAGAAACGGCCCGAAGGGAATCAGATCACTGCGGTGGCGCAGTTTTAACCCGAGGAGGGCTAGACTCACCAGCGCGGCGGCGTTGAAGGCCAGAAAGAGCGCTAGGGCGATACGGCTGGGGCCGAGTACCAAACCCATCAGAAAGACTAGCTTGATGTCTCCCCCACCCATCCAGCGCCCATTAGAGACGGCCGCCAAGAGGTAGAAGAAGCCGCCGACCGCCACGGCCGCGATCAGCGGGTGCACATAGCTGGCTGCAGCCGCCCCAGAGAGGGCGAGGTAGCCCAAATAGACCAGCGACAACCCGATGGCCGGCAGCAGCACAACATCGGGCAGGAGCATCCAACGAAGGTCGTAGACGGCCAGAATGATCAGTACCAGTATGATATAGAGCCAGTAGACCAACTCGACCCAGCCGCTCGGAGTGGCTGGGTGCAGCGCCACGGCGGCCAGCCCAAAGAGCGCCGCCGTCGCTAGCTCGACCAGCGGATACTGAATCGAGATCGGGCGGCGGCAGTGGCGGCAGCGCCCGCCCAGCGCCAACCAGCTGGCCACCGGCACCAGCTCGAGCGGCCCCAAGACGTGGCCGCAGCTGGGGCACTTCGAGCGACCCTTCGTGACCGAGTCACCGCTATGCAATCGCCAGATGACGGCGTTGGCGAAGCTGCCGAAGAGTAGGCCGAGGCCGGCCGCAACGATAGCGGCGAGGCTAGTGGTTATCAAGGCAGAAGGTCGATCCGTTCTCAAGGTTGACTATGAGTCGATAGACGCCGGAGTTGAACGGTGTACCCCCGTTTGGATCAACCCCACAGGCCCAGCCCATGCGATAAGTGATGGTGGCGCTCCGAGCCGAGCTAGGGACCGGATAGGTGGTGTCAGCGGTCACCGTGTCGAGACCGACGTACTTGTAGGGCTGGGCGGTCAACGGATCGGTCAGAGACGGTGAGGTGGCGTAAGAAGAGGTGTTGGTACCAGCGTAGGCCGGATCTAAGTACCACGCAAAGCAACTCGGGGCCGGCGGGCAAGCGCCAGCATTGTTCGGCCCATCGGTGTTCCACGGATAATAGCTATGATTGACCCTAGACTCTTGAAGCCGGTCGAGATTCTGGGCGATCAAGTGCAAGTCGTCCTTGCGGCGATTATCGCGCTGGATCTTCTGGCCAAAGGTGAAGGTCATAAAGATCGTCACGACCAAGACGGCCGCGATGGCCAGCACCAGCATGATCTCGACCAAACTGAAGCCGCCGTGGCCACTCAACCGCCGCCTCATCTGCTGTAGCCTACTGGACGGCGCAGTAGACATGGCCGTCCTCCAACGTTGTGCTAGCCGCCAGCTGGCGCGAGTCTTGGCCGGTCGGGCTGGCCGACTGATCTTGGATCGAACCGTCGGCGTTACAGCTACCGGGAGCGAAGACAAGGATGACCCCAGCGCTCGGTGCCGGCGGCACGACCCCGGCCTGATACTTAACCACCCAAACACTGGAGCTGTTCGGTGGGTTGTAGCTGCCACCACCATTGATGATGTACTGGTAGACTACCGACCTAGCATCGACGGCGCCGTTTATCAGCGCACCGTCGTTCTCGCTGCTCCACTGCTTGGCCGCCAGCAAGTAGCGCCCGACGGCAGCTCGGCGGACGTCGTCGCGGTTGTTGCGCTGGCCTTGAACCACCCCAAGAAAGACCAACGACAGAATGAAGCCGCCGAGAGCGATCACAATGATCAACTCAATCAGGCTGAATCCTTCGGCTGGAGCAGATCGCTTCATTGCTTACCATTATACCGCTTTTGCTTTGAAACCAAAAAGAGGCCCGTGGGCCTCTCTCTGCGCTAAAGCTACTTAGCTAACTAAGGCGTAACCGTTCTGGCGTAATTACCACCATTCTCTAGCAGCATGGTTACGGTGCAGGTAGTGAGGGTACCCGTCAAGTTGGCGTTACTGGTCGAAGCCGCAGTAGTGTTGGCTGTCGGTGTACCGGCCGAACCAAGCGTTGGCTTATTGATGCTGGCCAGGATAGTCACGCTGGCAGCTGCGCTACAGTCCCACGAGCTGCTGTTGTCGCCGTACTGCTCGACGACCTCGGCCGCCAAACGGTTGACGTAGTCCTTTCGGGCGTTGTCGCGCTGGGCCTTCTGGGCCCCAGTGACGGCTAGGAAGACGATCACGAGGATCAAACCGGCGATGGCGAGCACCAGCACGATTTCGATCAAGGTGAAGCCTTTACTCTTACGCTTCAATAATTTCTCTAACATTACTTATCTCACCTCCTTAAATATTGCTTTGAACCCATTATTGCGGTTACGCTTAGCGGTGTCAAGCCCAATCGAGTCCGAATCTGAAATAGCAGACTAGTGCAGGTTGCTGATGGCGCCGCTGCCCACAAGGCCATAGATCGGCAGCAGCACCGCCGCGATGACGAGACCGACGATCAGGCCGAGCACCACCATCATGACCGGCTCGATGGTGGTCGAGAGGTTCTTGACGGCCTCATCGACGTCGCCCTCGTAGAAGACAGCCACCTTGATGAGCATGTCGTCGAGCGCGCCGGACTGCTCGCCGATGGCGATCATCTGCGGCACCAGCGGCAAGAAGACCGACTCGACCTCTAGTGACTTCGACAGCGCCTTGCCGCCCTTGACCTTCTCCGACGCCCGCGTGGTCGCCTCCTCTACGAAGACGTTCTTGATGGCGCGCTTGGTGACGGCCAAGCCTTCGAGCATAGGGATGCCACTGGCCAGCAGCGTGCTGAGCGTGCGGGTGAAGCGGGCCATGTAGACCTTCTCGAAGAGAGTGCCGAAGACCGGCGACTTCAGCTTGGCGGTATCGAGCACTCGCTTGCCGGGCGGTGTCTTGAAGTAACGGGTTAAGCCGTAGCCGGCTAAGCCGGCTAAGATCAACGTCAGCCACCAGAAGTGTAGAATGAAATGCGAGAAGTTCTCGAGAATACGGGTGAGCAGTGGCAAGTTCAGGTTTAAGCCTTGGTAGAGCATGGCAACCTGCGGCAAGAGCGTTACGAGTAGGAAGATGACGACGAGGATGACGACGACGAGCACGATGGCCGGGTAGATCATGGCGCCACGAATCTTGCGGACGATGATGGCATCCTTCTCTTGTTGATCGGCCAGCCGCTCCAACACCTTATCGAGCGTACCGGAGGTCTCACCCGCCGCCACCAAGTAGACGTAGACGTCGTCGAAGATCTCTGGGTGGTGCTTGAGCGCCTCGGAGAAGCTGGTGCCACCCTCGACGGTCGTGATGATGTCGGTGGTAGTGGTCTTGAGTGTCTTGTTGGAGATCTGGGCCTGAACATTACGCAACGACTGCATCAGTGGCAGCCCGGCGTTGATCAGCGTCGAGAGCTGACGGGTGAAGATGACGAGATCGCGCGAACGCACCCGGTTGAGCAAGTTGAGCTTGTCGAGGCCTTTATTGGACGCCTTGTCCTCGATCGTGATCGGAAAGAGGTTCTGCGCGATCAAGACCTTGGCGGCGGCCTGCTGGTTCTCGGCCTGCACCTCGGCGCTGACGGTCTCGCCGGTCTGGAGGTTCTTGGCGGTGTAGTTATAGGTGACCACGCGCTACCCTCGCATCATGCGATCAAGCTCTTGGACGTCGATGGCGTAGTTCTTGGCCTCGTCGTAGGTGATCAAGCCGGCCTCGATCGCACCCACCAGCGTCTTGTCCATCGACTGCATGCCCTGCTCGGCCCCGGTCTGGATGACGGCGTCGAGCTGGTGAGTCTTGGCCTCGCGAATGATGTTGCGCACGGCGCCGGTCACCACGAGGATCTCGGCCAGCGCCACTCGTCCCCCGCCGATCGTCGGCACCAGTCGCTGCGAGCAGATGCCTTGGAGCATGCCGGCCAACTGCACGCGAATCTGCTGCTGTTGGTGCGGCGGGAAGACATCGATCATACGGTCGATCGACTGAGCGGCCGAGTTGGTGTGCAGCGTAGCGAGCACCAAGTGGCCGGTCTCGGCGATGGTGATGGCGGCGGCGATCGTTTCGAGGTCGCGCATCTCACCGATCAAGACGACGTCGGGATCCTCGCGCAGGGCCGAGCGCAGCGCCGCTCCGAAGTTCTGGGTGTCATAGTGAATCTCGCGCTGCACCACGATCGACTTCTTGCTGTGGTGGGCGTACTCGATCGGATCCTCGATCGTGATGATGTGAACGGCCCGCTCGCTATTGATCTTGTCGACCATGGCGGCCAGCGTCGTCGACTTACCGGAGCCGGTCGGCCCGGTCACGAGCACCAAGCCGCGCGGATACTCGGTGAAGCGGTCGAGCACCTTCGGCATCTTCAGCTCTTCGAGCGTACGAATCTTGGTCGGAATCAAGCGCAGCGCCGCCGCGAGGTTGCCGCGTTCGTGGAAGGCGTTGACGCGGAAACGGCCGAACTCGCCAAACGAGAACGAGAAGTCGAGCTCTTTATCCTTTAGTAGGACCTGTTTCTGATCCTCGTCGACGATCGAGAAGACCAGCCGCTCCACGGCCGCCGCATCGAGCGTTGGGGCGTCTTGGGCTGGCCGCAGCGCCCCATCGATCCGCAGCATCGGCGGCACCCCAACTTGGAGGTGCAAGTCCGAGGCGTCGGCCTTGACGACCTGCTCGAGCAGTAGTTCGATCTTGGGAATCGTCTGTTCCATCATGAATCCGCCGCCACGCGAGCGACCTCCTCCATACTACTGATACCGGCCAGCACCTTCAGGTAGCCGTCTTGCTTCATCGTGATCATCCCGTCGGCCTGAGCTTGGGTCTGAACCTCGTTGGTGGTGGCGTGCTTAATCAATAATCGCTCCATTGAATCTGTCATGGTGAAGACCTCATAGATACCGAGCCGTCCTTTATATCCGCTGGTGCAGCTCGTACAACCATTAGCTTTATAGAGAGTATAAGCGCTGGCACCACTCAATGGCAAATTGTTGTAGCCGAGATCCTGCGAGGCCTTGGCGCCGTCACCATCGGTCTTGGGCAGAATGTTGGCCAGCGTTCGATTGATCGAGTCGGTCTCGGCCTGAGAGCTGCGATACTCGGTCTTGCACTTCTCGCAGAGCCGGCGCACTAAGCGCTGGCCAATGACGGTGTTGACGGTCGAGGCGATCAGGAACGGCTCGATGTTCATGTCGAGCAGGCGCGGCAGCACGCCGGCACCGGAGTTGGTATGCAGCGTCGAGAGCACGACGTGGCCGGTTAGCGCTGCTTGAACGGCTAGGTCGGCCGTCTCCTTGTCGCGGATCTCCCCGACCATCACCACGTTCGGGTCTTGGCGCAGAATCGAGCGCAGGCCGGTGGCGAAGGTCAGGCCGACCTCGGGATTGACTTGGATCTGGTTGATACCATCCATCTTGTACTCGACCGGATCCTCGAGTGTGACGATGTTGATGGCGACGTTCTTGATCTCCTGGATGACGGCGTACATGGTGGTGGTCTTACCAGAACCGGTCGGGCCGGTCGCCAGCGTCATACCGTGCGGTCTGTGAATACCGGCCTCGATCAAGCGGGCTGCTCGGCCGCGAAAGCCCAGCGCATCGAGCGTTAAGAGTGAGGACTCCTTATCAAGCAAACGAATGACGACCTGCTCGCCGTTCACCACCGGCGCGATGGCAATACGCAAGTCGACCTGCTTGCCGCCGGAACTGACTTGGAACTGGCCGTCTTGCGGAATACGATGCTCGTCGATCTTCAAATTGGATAAAATCTTTACTCGGGATACAAGAGCCGGCTCGACCGACTTCGGTAGCTTCATCACCTCCTGTAGGATGCCATCGACACGGTAGCGAATGCGCAGCTCCTTGGCGCCGGGCTCGATGTGAATATCGGAGGCGCGGGCCCGAATGGCGTAATCCATGATGGTGTTGAGAGCGCGCGTGATCGGCGCGTCTTGGACCAAGGTCTGCAGGCTGGTGTCGCCCGACTTGTTGCCCTTCTTAGCCTGCTGCTGCTGGGCCTCCTTCGACTCTAACTCGGAAGTGATGTCGACGCTCTTGATGGCCTCGCTGACGTCGGCCGAGACATCAACTTGGTACTGGCCAAGGACGGCCTCTATACTGGCCCGCGAGGCCATGAAGGCCATCAGGTTTCGGCCGATCTTACGCGACAGGAAGTCGATGGCTTGGACGTTGCCGGGATCGAGCATGGCGATGGCGAGGCGGCCCTGCATCTCGCCGAACGGCACCGCCATGTAGTTCTCAGCCGCTTCCTTGGGTAGTAGATTCAGCACCAGCGGGGGCACGCTGATATTGGTGAGGTTGACGTATGGCACGGCCGAAGCTTGAGCCGAAACCTTGGTGAGATCCTCGTCGTTGACCTGCTTCAGCTCGGCGATCATGGTGAGCAGCGGCTTGTTCTGTTGAGCCGCCTGGACCTTAGCACTCTCCAGCTGCTCGGCCGTCAGGTAGCCACCCATCACCAGTAGCTTCTGGATCTTCTGCTGACTCTCAACCGAGAGCATCGGGCTGCCCTACTTTAGCGGGCCGAACGGCTGCGCGTTGCCGAGGCCGGTTATGTCGATCGGTACAGAGAAGTTCTGCGTCACGGTCGGGTCCTGCAAAGCGCCGATGGCGTTCTGATCGAAGTTGGACTGGATCGGCGTGATGATCTCGGCCGTCGGGCCACCGCCGGCAGCCGCCTTCTTCGACCCGAGCTGGCTGTAGATGATCAATCCCACGAGGGCGAAGAGCGCCACCGAGATCACGAGATACATCGTGTCTTTCTTCTTCACTTCACCACCTCCGTCTTGGTCTGTAACACCGTCGGGTTATAGTAGTACGACACGAGGCCAAAGGTGGCCGTCAGGGTCGGCGTCGTGCCGCTGGTGTTGACCGAGACGACTTTGAGCGGTCGCGATGATAGCTGCAAGTTGCCGAGCAGCTTCAGGACGCTCTGATAGTTACCGGAGACGCTGATGGTTAACGGGTACTGTTGGGCTGCATCGGTCGAGCCGGCGGTGGCGACCGTCGGCGTAGCGGTGGCGACGGTGCTGGTCGAAGCGGCGGTAGTGCCGGGCGAGACGCTGTTGAGAGTGACGCCGCTGGCTCCCGAGATGGCCTCCATCAGCGCGACGAGGCTGGGAAAATCTGGGGTGGTCGGCATCGACGAATCGATCACGCCCTGCAAGCTGCCGAGTCCTTGGTAGTTGCTGGCCAGCCCCGGCAGGGCGGCGATGTTGCTGTTAAGCTGATGCTGAGCCGTCAACTTCTTACTGATGACCTTGCCGTTCAAGATGATCTTGCCAACGAGCGTGCGGCCGATGACGATGAGTATGATCAGGGCAACGAACACCACTAAGGCGGCCAGCGCGATCAGGTTGTTGGTCGAGAGTTTGTTGGTCTTACTTGCCATTGAGGACTCCTTGGTTGACCGTCGCCGTAATGGTGAACGAGGTTAGACCGCTCGACAGCGTGACTGATGAGAGCTGCACATTGCTGAAACGTGGCGCCCCGGCACTACCGGCCGCCGCCGTATTGCTCTGCTCGAGCGCCTTGGCGATTCGCGCGGCCGCTAGATAGCTGCGGCCGCTGGCGCTGATCGTCAGCAGGTTACTGGAATCGAGCGTCACCGCCGTGAAGGCCGCATCGTTCGGCTCAACACCAGACAGGATACCGTAGAGGTTGGTCATGACTTGGCGCTGCGAGTAGAGCGCTGGTAGGGCGGCCAAGCGCTGTTGGGTCGAGAGCATGGCCTTCACGTTGGGGTAGCTCGCCACCTGATTCTCTTTCGATTGAATACTACCCGTCAGACTGTGGATGGTCAGGTACTGGCCTTGGACTATTAGGAAGCCGATGACGAGCAGCGCCGCCGCCACGATGACCGATCCGACCATGCCAGAGACGGCCAGCCGACGGTGCTGCTGATCGCGCAGCTTGGCCAGACGAATGTCGGGGAGGAGGTTGATCTTGGTACTCATTCGACCAAATCCCTCTGAGCCAGACCCGAAGCCACACCGTAGCGGCTAGAGACGCCAATCAACTTCTCTTGCAGCGAGGCCGGGTACGAAACGTTCACCCAAGCGTTACCGATCTCGACCGGCAGACTGATGGCGGTGGCGAGGTAGGCCGGCAGTTCTAGGAGGCCGGAGGCGCCACCGGTCAGCACCAGCTTCTCCAACTTGGCCTCGGGGTAGCGGCCGGCGAAGAACTTGATCGACTTCTGGATCTCATCGATCAAGAGGTCGAGGCTCGGCTTGATGGCCTTGAAGACTTGGCCCTCGAGCTTGGACTGCGTTAGGCCGAACTTATCGACGAACTGCTCGGCTTGGGCGTCATCTAAGCCGAGGTTCTGCGAGACCGACTTGATGAAGGTGCGGCCACCGACGTTGATCGAGCGAATCAGTCGCGGCGAGTGCTGGTAGACAACCGTTAGATCGCTGGCCGCCGTGCCCATGTCCAGCACCAACACCGGCGGACTGGTCGGCGAGACTAGGGCGCGGAAGAGCGCCGTGGCGTTCGTTTCGAGCGCCACCACTTCGAGGCCGGCCTGCTCCAAGATACTCAAGTACTTGGTGGTGACACTGTTAGGCGCGCCGACGAGCAGCACTTCCAGTTCATTCTCGGTGCGGCCGGGGCCCAGCACGCTCCAGTCCAGCTTAACTTGGTCGATCGCCATCGGGATGTACTGATCGGCTTGGAACTTGATCGACTTCTCCAGCTCGGCCTGTGTCAGCTTCGGCGTCGTTATAATAGAAGCGAAGACCTTGCTGGCCGGCAACCCGGCCACCACGTTCTTGGTCGTCAACTTCAAGTCCTTCACCAACTGAGAGACCGCCGCCGCTACCTTCTGCACGTCTGCCTGCGAGTCGCTGTGTAGCGAGTTGGCACCGAGTGGCGCGTCACCATAGCTCACCAGCGACGGCTTGCCGCCGGATCGCTTTAGCTGGACGACGCGAATGGCGGTCTCGCCGATGTCCAGCCCAAAGTAGTCGCCCTCACGTGAAATAATTCCCATTGCTTCTTTAATTTAGCACAAGTACTTTGGCCTGTGAAGTCTCAATAGAGCGGTGGCGCACTGGATTCACTGGCCACACCACTCGATGGCGTGATGGCGCCGTCGAAGACCGGTGGTGGCGCTACGAAGAGTAGGCCGAGGTAGTTGATGGTCTCGGTGGGACCCGGTGACCCGGTGGCGCCGACTGGGCCGACCCGATTGAACTTGAATGACTGAGCCGACAGCAGCCCGCTGACTACGAGGGGGGTGGTACAGGTCGTCGGCACCAGTTGCGGCACGATGGCATTCCCGGCCCCGTCGCTACAAGTGGTGATCTGGCCGTAGGAGAAGTAGTAACCGGCCATGCTGCCGACTGAGGCCTTGATGTCAATATTGCCGTCGACGATAGCGCCGAACGAACCGAGCTGACTAATCAAGGTGGTGGCACCGGATTGAGCAATAGGCGCTCCAATATGGAGATTATGACCGGGGACATAGAGCGTGATGCGATTCTGAACGTTGATGTTATTAGCGATCGTCACATCGAAGGGTGCCACGATGATCAAACCGTTCGGGTAGGCCCCGACTCCAGCGTTAAGATCTGCCCTAACCGCACCGTTGTTGGCATCAATATGAACAACGGCAGCGCCATTATAACTAGCCGCCAGTTTATCCATGTCGGGCCGGCAGATGCCGCTGTAGTGCTCGGCCGAGAGCGTACTGTTGGCCTGCGAGCCGGCGCTGCCGAAATTGGCAATGTTGCCGCCACCACCAACGTTGCCGCCGGCCGAGACGATGTAGTCGCCCTTGGAGTTACCGGCGACTTCGCCGTTGATGTTCTGAGTACCACCACTGTTGCAGTTGATGCTAAAGCCGATGCCACCGCCGGCGTTGACGTCACCGCCATTGGTGGTGAGGAACGGCGACTGCGGTATGGCAACAAAATCGGTCACGCTGGCCGTACTGATGTTGACCAGTTTGTTTGTGAGACTGTGACCGATTGAACCCGGCCCTGGGACGGTGTTGGTGAAGGCTCCAGCTGGAGCACCGGCATTGACGGTCACGATGACACAGAGATTGACTTGGGACGGTCTGTTGAGATTACCAAGTTGATTCATAGCCCCGAAGTTCCACGTCACCGTCTGGCCAACCACCTTGGTCGGCTGAAGCCCATTCGGGCAGCCGGGGCCGGGATTGGGCGACGGCGTGACGGCACTCGGTATGGTGTCGACGATGCTGAGATCCTTGATCTGGGGGTCACTGGCTCCACGCAGCGCGCCTATGGTATAAGCGAAGCTCTGGCCGGGTTGATAGGTATTGCCGTCGGGACTCTTGGTCAGCGTCACGCCGGGAACGATCTTGTAGCGAAACGTCAGTACGGTATAGGCAGCGAAGCCACCATTGAAGGTCTGCCGAGCCGACTCATTAAAGTAGAAGCTGTTCAGATGATCGTTGCAGGTACCGTCGGCGGCAAAGCTATTGTTATCACAACCAATAAACTGGGTTAAATCGGTATCGTTGGCACCACCTTCGTAGAGGTGACGGATGTTGTTGCGGTAGGGCATGTACCAAGAGAAGACAGCCGGATCGTTGCACTGAAGCGTCTGCGGCGACGGCGGCCAACCGTCTTGGTCGTGAGTCGGGTTGGCAAAGCCGCTATTGGGATTGGACAGGTGGCAGTTGTCGCCAGTCATCATATAGCCGGCTCCGGCCCGATCGTCCGGATTGGCGTAGCCGCTGATATCGGGGCCACAGTTGGGCTGACCGGGTGGTGTCACTTCCGGCGGCTTGGTCTCGATGGCCTCACACCAAATCGGCGTTGGGTCGCCGTAGATCGAGTTTCCATTGCTGTCCATCGGTTTGATGGTGGCACGACCAGCATCATCCTCGAAGGCT
>CAYMAB010000003.1:0-14244 GCA_964388345.1 uncultured Candidatus Saccharimonadales bacterium | reverse complement strand
ATCTCGGGGGTAGTCCTTTTGTGTACCGTTGCAAAAACAGAGAGTATCAACAGCGCGAGAGCGACATACAGCAGTTGCAGAATCCAAGTGTAAACCGGTATGCCGAGCAGGGTATGTTTTAAGAAATTACTCATACAGTTGATTATACGCTTATACATTGGGGTGGGTGGTGATACATGTTCGAATTAAAGAACGACTACGATGGGCCGTGGTTTACGGTATAAGCTCTTTGGCTCCGGAGGTCGGATTCGAACCGACGGCCAATGCGTTAACAGCGCACTGCTCTACCGCTGAGCTACTCCGGAAGGTAGTACAGGTGATTATAGGCAGACTTGGGGGCGGGAGTCAATCAAGAAGCGGCCGTTTTGTGCTATAATCCGGCCAATTATGGTTGAGAAGCAAATCATCGATAGCCTGCTGTCCCGCCTGCGCCACGGGCGCGTCACCGTGACCTATTGGGACGGCCAGACCAAGACCTACGGCACCGGCGAGCCGGCCATCGCGGTGCGAATCAAGAATCGGGGGGCGGTGTGGGGCCTCGCCTACAAGGCCAGCATCGCCTTCGCCGAGGGGTACGCCCGCGGCGATTGGGAGACGAGCGAAGACGATCTGCCGGCGTTGATCGAGGTCATTCTGCTCAACCGCCCAACCTACGGCGGCTTCTCGTGGTTCAAGCACCTCAAGCGGACCGATCGCAATCGCAAGAGCCGCCAGCAGCGCCAGATCGATACGCACTATAGCATCGACAACGCCAACCACTACTATCCGCTGATGCTCGGCGAGACGATGGCCTACTCTTGCGCCGTCTTCGAGACCACCAAGGACTCGATCGATACGGCTCAGCGCCAGAAGGCCGAGCTGCTGCGGCGCAAGCTGCAATTGGCCGACGGCCAGCACGTGCTCGACATCGGCTGCGGCTGGGGCTTCTTCCTGATCGAGGCGGCCAAGCGCTTCAACATCACCGGCCTCGGCGTCAGCCTGAGCCAACCGCAGATCGACTGGGCCAGAGCGTGGGCCAAGCGTGAAGGCGTCGACGACCGCATCACCTTCGAGCACCGTAACTATCAAGACCTGCCGGCCGGCCGCTTCGACCGCATCGTCAGCATCGGCTTCTATGAACACGTCGGCCGCGGCAACGCCGACAGCTACTTCAAGGTCTTGACCGATCACTTGGCCGAGGGCGGCCTGTCTGTGCTGCACAGCATCACTCGCGACCGGCCCGGCGCCATCGACTCTTGGATCGACCGCTACATCTTTCCCGGCGGCTACCTGCCAACCGTCTCCGAGGTGATGGCAGCGATCGAGCGTAACGGCTTCTTCCCGCTCGACTTCGAGGACTTGGCCCGCCACTACGCCCTGACGCTCGATCGTTGGCGGGCCAACTGCCAGCGCCACCGCAAGGCGATTGAGCAAGACTTGGCCAAGGCCATGCCGGGGTTGAATGGCAAAGAGGCCTACCGCATGCGCGACCTCTGGCTGGCGGCCTCGGCCGGTGGCTTCCGGCCCAACGGCGAGATCGGCCTCGGCCAGTTCATCTTCACCAAGGGCAAGCCGGCCGACTGGCCGCTGACGCGGCGCTACCTCTACTCATAATCTCCCCCTTCGGCCCCTAGACCCCGGCTCAGCCGGGATAGTGGACCCATTTGATGGTGAGTGGAGCTGGTACGACGGCCCGATAGCGTGGTTTGAGATGGCGGCGCTCCCCTAGCATCACTCGACCTCCTCGCGACCGAGCTTGGCCAACTGGCCGGATGTCACCGGCAGCCCCTGCTGCGACTCGGCGTGGATTAAGTCATAGAGCGCTGGCCCAAGGTAGCGCCGGTACGTCACTTTGATCTTTCGCTTGTTCATGATCCCTCCTTGAATGCTCGTGCGCCTTTTTGCGCACATTATTGGTTCTGTTGCCGGCGTTCCGAGTAAATCCGTTGTACAATATTGAAAGGACGTTCGTGTCCGATCGAAGAGAATGCTTGCTTGCCGGCGGTATTCTCTTCTTTAATATGGTGCTATTGGTCTGGTCAAATCGTCTCCCCTTCCTTAGTACTTACGAATCACCCCGATGCAGATGCCTTGAATCTCGATCGAAGTGCCGGGTTTGACGAGGATCGGATCCATCTTGGCGTTCGATGGCTGCAGGCGAATGTGGTCCTTCTCCTTATAGAAACGCTTCAGCGTGGCCTCGCCGTTGACCAGCGCCACCACCATGTCGCCGCGCGACGGCTCGGACTTCTCCTGAATGACGACGTAGTCACCACTCATGACGCCCTCGTCTTTCATGCTCTCGCCTTGCACCTGCAGAACGTAGGAATGCTTGCGGCCGACCATGAAGGGCGGCACCTCGAGCGTCTCGGTGTGGCCGGTGATGGCTTCGATCGGCTGGCCGGCTGCGATCAAGCCCAGAATCGGCAGACTGACGGCACCGGCCTCATCGAAGTCCTCGGGTTGTTTGACGAGCTGGAGCGAGCGCGCCTCATTATCGTGCTTGGCTAGGAGCCCCTTGGCGACCAGCGTCTCGACGTGCTCGGCCACCGTCGCTACCGAACCGAGCTTGAAGGCCTCGGCGATCTCGCGGTAGCTCGGCGCGTAGCCGTGGATCTCGATGTACTGCGTGACGTAGTCGAGAATCTCTTTCTGGCGTTTCGTTAATGGCATCTTACCCTCCTTGCTTTATAAAACCCGTTCTTCCCTAGTCCGAGTGTACCGAACAAAAACCGAATTGTCAAGCAGCCTTTTTACAGGCTTATAATGAAGCCTCCTCTTAGTTAAACTGGGGTACCAGTGGGAAGTCGTTGCTGGAGGCGTAGTGGGTGGTGACGGTATCGGTGCTAACGACTTTGCCGGTGAGATCCAAGACATCGCGGTAAAAGACGGTCGTCGAGGGCACCGTCGGGTTCCAACCGGTACCGCCGGCTGGGGTGATGAAGTAGGGTCCGCGGATCTGGCCCGACTCGACCTTGGTGCCGTAGAAGTCGAACTTCAGCGTGCTGCCAGAGAGAATGGTCTGGATCAAGATGTAGTGGCCGGTGTTGTTTAGGAACTTGAAGTCGACCGAATCGTTGAATATGGCGGCATCTACGCCGGGCACACCGAACGGCGCGGTGTAGTAGCCGACGGCATAAGAGTGGTTGTGACGCTCGACGATCGGCAGGCCGGCCAGCAGCGCCGCTCGGTAGGCCGTGGTCGAGACTTGGCAGAGGCCGCCGCCGTACTGATACTCCTCTTTGTTATTGAGGATAACGATAGCCGGAACGTAGCCAGTGGCGGCGTCGACGTCACCCAAGAGTGACTCGAACGAGAAGGTGTCACCGGGTTTGATTAGCGTGCCGTTGAAGCGGGCCGTACCAACGCGAATGTTCTGGACACGGGCGGCCGGAGAGCCGGGGAAGTAGGTGACTCCTTCACCAATGAGTTGGTTGATACCGAGGCTGTTTAGACTGGCGGCCGTGACCGCCGGCTCCGTCACCTTAACGTTTAGGGCGATGGTGCGATCGGCCGGTGGTTTGGCTAGAGCGGCGACGATGGCCGTAGTGGCGCCGGCTTGGTCGAGCGTGTAGCCGGTCTTCTCTGGTTGGAAGACGGTGGCGGTGCCGCCGGTGATGGTCAGGGCGGCGTTCTGGCCGGCCTGATCGACCGTCTTGGCGAGGCTGGCAACGTAGGCAGCGATGGCAGCGTTGTTCAGGCTGAGCGTGATCGGAGCCGCCGGTGGCGTGTAGGCGAAGTCGCTGAGCTGCAGGTTGGCTGCGAGGCCGGCAGCGTTGGAGGCCCGGTTGACGGTGATCCAACCGGTGATGTCGCTGGGAGCCACCGTGACCGTCTTGGATGGTAGCGTTAGGGTGATCGGGCCGGCTAGGTAGCCGCTGGCCTGGCTCTGGGCCGCCTGCAAGCCTTGCGTATCGATGACCGGCGCGATGGTGTAGACCGGCGCCGTGACGGCAGCATTCTAGGTAGCGGCGAGGCGCTGCTGGATCAGGCGCACCAGCTGGCCGGTGTCGAGGCGGCGGCCGGGCTGGGACGGCACCACCGCTACGCTCGAGCCGCTGAACTGGAGGCTGGCGTTGGCGACCGGCGTGGTGACAGCCGAATCGACTTGGTCTAGGTAGGGCGTCAGCTGCGCGTCGCTATAGGTCAGGTCGCTCAGCTTGGTCGGTCGGTCGACCAGCGCACGTAGGACCTGACGTAGGTCGTCGGCCCAGTTGCCACCGCGGCCGTGGCCGTAGGCCTGAGCGATCGATCGATCGATATTATAGGTAGTGCCAATCTGGGCCACACCCAGCGAGATGGTGATGTTGGAGCCGTAGGAGATCGGGATGGCCTGCGAAGCATAGGCGGTGGTGGCGCTGCGCAGTGTCTCGGTGGCCTTGGCGCGACTGAGGCCGCCAAGGTAGGCGCCATCGACGCTGACGCCGGGGTAGACCTTGCCGGCGTAGAGCACCATGAAGCCGGCCAAGAGCACGACCGCCAGAACCAAGACGATCGGTAGGCCGACGGCCAGCACCATCCAGTATCGACGGCGTGGGGCAGCTGGAGCAACCGGCTCTGGCGCTGGCTCGGCCACTTTCGTAGCGACCGTCTTCACGGCGACCTTCTTCGGCGCGGCCCCCTTAGAATGAGGCTTGGTCTGTTTGGCTTTGGGCATCACTTCCATTTTATACCGGGAGGCTCCCTTATGAAAAGGTTAAGCTGTGTGGGGGCAGCTCAGTCGGGCGCCCGGCACGGGCGGTTTGCTATAATCAGCTCATGTCGACGGTCGATCAATCATGAAGGGTATCATCCTCGCCGGCGGCTCTGGCACCCGCCTCTACCCCATCACCAAGGGCATCAGTAAGCAGATCATGCCGATCTACGACAAGCCGATGATCTACTACCCGTTGACCACCCTGATGATGGCCGGCCTGCGCCAGATTCTCATCATCACGACGCCGCACGATCAGGCCCAGTTTAAGAACTTGCTTGGTGATGGCCGCCAGTTCGGCTGCCAGTTCTCATATAAGGTCCAAGCCGAGCCGCGTGGGCTGGCAGACGCCTACATCGTGGGGGCCGACTTCATCGGCCGCGACAAGGTCGCCATGATCTTGGGCGACAACATCTTCTTTGGGTTTGGGATGGGCGAGCAACTGAAGCAGTACACCGACGTCGAAGGCGCTGTTGGATTCGCTGCGCCGGTCAAGGACCCGGGCCGCTACGGCGTCTATGAGTTCGACGGCGATATGAATGTGCTGTCGATCGAAGAGAAGCCGGCCAAGCCGAAGTCGAACTACGCCAATGCCGGTCTCTACTTCTGCGACAATGAGGTCGTCGAGATCGCTCGCAATGTCAAACCGAGTGATCGCGGCGAGATCGAGATCACCTCGGTGCTCGATGCCTACCTCAAGCGCGACCGACTGAAAGTCTCTCTGCTCGATCGCGGCACGGCTTGGCTCGACACCGGCACCTTCAACTCGCTCGTCCAGGCCGCCGAGTTCGTCCGCGTGATCGAGGAGCGCCAAGGCCTCAAGATCGGCTCACCGGAGGAGGTGGCGTGGCGCGAGGGTTTCATCGACGACGTGCAACTCAAGACACTGGCCAAACCGTTGATGAAGAGCGGCTATGGCAAGTACTTGGTGGAGTTGCTCGAAGGGCTCTAACCCCCAAGCTCTGCGCCTAGCGACCCGATTAGACCGGCCGAGACCTTCAAGCTGGTGGCTCAGGAATCAAACGCCCGCAAGATCCGCGATTTCAGCTCTTTGAGCAAGTGACGGGATGGATCGAGCAAGTGCTTGGGCGAGAAGTCCTTGGCGTACCAGCGTGGCACGTGTAGCAAGATGCCGAAGGCATGCTTCATGGTGACGCCCTTGACTCGGTCTAGGTAGATCGTCGAGATGTTCACTTCCGCGAACGGCAGATGTTTGCGCCCAACGATAGCCGCCAGCTCGGCTTCAACGCCATAGCCGTCGGATGACCAGTCGAGAGTGTCATAGAGCTCCCCGCGCCAAGCCATGAAGCCGCAGAGTAGATCTTTGCGCTTGATGCCAAAGAGGCCGCGCATAAGGAAGCTGGCGACGCGATTGCCGGTTCGGCGCACCCACGGCGTATCACTCGAGAGTAATCGATAGCCGAAGACGATCGGTTGACGCCCAAGCGCCGCCACGAACTGGGGCAAGAAGACCGGATCGTGCTGGCAGTCGCCGTCCATGAAGATGACAGCGTCGGCGCCTTGCTTGCGAGCCGTCTCCAAGCCCCGCCGCATCGCCACACCTTTGCCGCCGTTGATGGCCGATGTCTCCACGCTAATGTTGTGATGCCGATGGGCCAGCGTGCGAGCCAGCTTGAGCGTGCCATCACGGGAACCGTCGTTCACCAACAAGATCTGTTTGATCGTTGGCAGACTCTTAACGACAGGGAGCAGACTCTCGGCGAACGCTTCAAGGTAGCGCTCTTCGTTGAAGACCGGCACGACGACGAAGATCTGGGTCGGCTTCATGGCTTTAGGACTAAGTACATGCCTCCCACGAGCAGTATCAAACCGGCCAGTTGGTGCAACGAGGCTCGCTCATGAAAGATGACCGCCGAGAGGATGAAAGAGAGAATGAGGCCGAGTGAGACCACCGCCGTCTGGGCCGAATAGAGTGGGTACTTCTGTAAGATCGCCATATAAAAGAGCGTGGAGCTGACGTAGAGCAAGGCCCCGCCGAGGAAGAGTGGTTGCAAGAAGAAGGTCAGGGCTTGGCGAGAGAGCAGAAACGACAAGCCAAGGTGAAAGTGGCTCTGGCCGAGCGCTCGTTTCCACAGCGACTGTCCCGCGACCAGCTGCAGAGAAATAATGAAGGCTAGAATAAGAATCATCGGGACACCTCGTTTGTACCATCATACATAATTTGCTAAACGGTGGCTACGGCCGGCGATCAAGGCTTTTGGTATACTAAGATATAATGACCGACAAAACCACTGGAATCGACTGGCAGTGCATACGCAGAAGCGCGTGGCTCTTCCCGGCACTCGGCTTGGTCGGCGTCTTGGTGCTGACGCTGTTGCGGATCAGCGGCAGCTCGCTGGCGGCATACGATACAGTGCTCTACGGCCCCAACCACCACGACAGTAATCTGATCTTGGGCCAGCCCCGAACCGTTAGATCAGATGAGTGGCTCGTCAACACCCAACTGACGCTGGCCCAGTCCAACGGTGACTTCCAGCGCCGCAACCCCAACATGGCCGGCCGGCTCGATATGTCGCTGATCCCGGACGTGCCCTACCGAGATTGGTCGGAGCTCTTCAAGCCGCAGAACTGGTCGTTCTTCGTCATGCCCATTCAACAGGCCTTTGCGTGGCGGTGGTGGATCATCGGCTGGGCGCTAGTCGTTGGCTGTTACGGCTTTGTGCTGACCGTCCTGCCCAAACGTCGGCTACTGGCAGCGCTCTTGGGATTGAGCCTCTTCTTTGCCCCCTTCGTCCAGTGGTGGTACCAGAGCATCACGCTGCTGCCGGTGGCCTACGCCTTTCTGATCGCGGCGCTCTTGGTTCGCTCGGTGCGGGCGTCTGGCGCAGCTCGCTGGTGGCTGAGCGCCGCCCTAGCCTACTTCGCCACCTGCTTTGCCCTCGTGCTTTATCTGCCGTTTCTGATCGCGAGCGGCCTCGCCGTGGCGGCCTTCTTCTTGGGGTACTACCTCCAAGAGCTGTCGAAGTTGGGATGGCGCCGCTGGCTCACGAAACTGGTCCCCGTGACGGTAGCCGTAATCGCCAGCCTAGGGCTGATTGGCCTCTTCATCGTCACCCGATCCCCGGCCATTCGAGCGGTCGAGAACACCGTCTACCCCGGCCACCGAACGGCCGCCAGCGGCGGCTACAGCCCAGCCCACCTCTTCAGCGGCTACCTCGCTCGCAACCTCGAGAACAACGCTAGGGCCAGCACCTACCCAATAAACCAGAGTGAGGCCAGCGACTTCTTTGAGCTCTGGCCCTTCCTCCTGATCCCCTCGCTCATCTTGGCTTGGCGGCGATGGCGCAAGCACCACACGGTGGCTTGGGATCTGCTGGCCACCAACGGACTCTGTCTCGTCTTCGCCGCCCGCCTCTTTCTGCCGCTACCGACCATTGTGACGAAGCTGCTCTTCCTGTCGACCATCCCCCACAATCGCCTGCTGATCGGCCTCGGCGTCCTCGGCATCTTCCAGTTGGTCTTATTGATAAAGCACTTGAACCAAGAGCGGCTGCCATGGGGAACGGCCGGCCTCTTCGCCCTCATCACGCTGGTGGTCAGCATTGTCGCTGGGCTAGCGCTGCGCCACACCTACCCCGGCTTCGTACCACGGCGACTGGAGATCTTGGCGCTCTCGCTCTTTGTGAGTACAATCGTCTACGCCTTCCTGAAGAACTATGCCGTTCTGGGCGCCAGTCTCTTGCTACTCTTAGCCGTCCTCTCGACCGCTCACGTCAACCCGCTCTATCGTGGCCTCGAGCCGGTGGTGGGCTCTCGCATCGATCAGGCACTCAAGCAAGAGCAGGCTGCCAGCCCGGGTGGCTGGGTGGAACTCGGGGGGCTCTACTTCATCAACTTGCCGGTGGCCAATGGGCTACCGTCCTACTCGCTGACGATGGTCTACCCGCAGCTGAACCTCTGGCACCGACTCGACCCCAGCGGCCACTCAAGCAACGTCTACAACCGCTACGCCTTCGTCTTGTTCACGACAGCACCACAGCCGACCCGTTTCGAGCTCGTTCAAGCCGATGTCATCTCGGTCCACTACGATCCCTGCGACTCGGCCTTCAAGGGCTTGGTACGCCATGTCCTAGCGACCGCTCCAGTTGCCAGTCCGTGCCTCAACTTGGACCGGACGGTGCTCTACCCCGCCACCACCTTCTATCTCTACCGCGTTAAGTCTTAGGGCTCGACCGCGTCTGCCGCAGCTTGCCAGACTCGTAGTACTCTTTCTCGTCGCCGACCTTCTCAATATCGTAGCGCTTGCCCTCGATTATGCTCTGGGCCGCCAGCATGCCCATCTCGAGTGAGTGATCTTGGTTGTTGTAACGAAATCGGCCCGGGCGACCGATGTAATACAAGTTCTCTAGCTTATCCAAGTACTTCTTGACGGGTCCCAAGAACTCTTTGTAGTGAACGTCGTAGACCGGGTAGACGTTCTTGGCCCGAATGACGTAGTGCCGGCGAATCTCTTTCTTGGTGAAGAACTTGATCTTCACGAAGTAGTCCGCCACCAACTCATAGAGATCGGCGTCGGCCATGTTCCAGATCTCATCACCCTCGAAACAGAAGATCTCGACGAAGAGCGAGGTCTTCCCAGCCGGTGACATCTTATCGCTGAAGTTGCGCATCTCGCTGACGCGAGCGATCGGCGTGTCTTTGGTCGGAAAGTAGATCCACTGATCGGTGGTGATGGAGGGCTTGTCGAGCGTCATGAAGACGTAGACTTGGTTACGATGGCGCAGCTTGGCGTTTGCCTCCATGACGGCCTTGGGTGGAGCCGGATCGAGCAGTTTGACGAAGTGGGTCAGCGGCACCGATTCAACGAGGTTCTTGAACGTGATAGCGAGCTCACCCTCCGGCCCCTTTAGGATGGCCTCGTGGCATCTCTTACCATCGTGTTTGATCTTGACCGGCTCGGTCTCGAGCAGCACCTTGTAGCCCTGCCCAGTGATGCGCTCGACGATCGTGTTGTAGATGAGGCCGGTACCGGTCTCGGGGTAGTAGAAGCTGTCGACCAGGGTCTTGGGCTGGTTCTTGCTCTTGAGCTTGAGGGTGCGCCGGGCGGCGTCGAGCGCCAATGAGGTAAGATCGAGGCCCTTGATGCGCTGGCCGGCCCAGTCGGCGTGGATCTCCTTGGATGGAATGCCCCAGATCTTCTCGGTATAGTTGATCATGTTGAACTGGCCAAGCGTGCGGCCGAAGTTGGCTACGACGTAGTCGTCGAAGTTCTTGACCGGCTTATTAAGGAGGCCGTACTGGACCTTGGCCAAGCCGTAATCGGTGACGATGCGGACCGACTTGAAGAAGCCGAGGTTGCGCAGGGCTTGGGCGGCGTTGACGGGATAATCGTAGAACTTACCGTCGATGTACTGGCGGGTCTGGCGCTGAACCGTGATCCACTTTTCGTCTAGGAGATCCTCGATGAAGTCGTAGAGATAGGGATTCTTGGAGAAGAAGCGGTGCGGGCCGTTATCGGTCAAGAAGACGTCCTTACCCTCCTCGAAGCGGTAGGTCTTGGCGAGGCCGCCGACGACCGAATCTTTCTCGACCACAATGAAGTCGCGGCCGGCCTTGGCCAGCTCCATGGCGGCAGCTAGGCCGGCCGGGCCGGCGCCGATGATCAGGGTTTCAGTCGAGAGCCGCTTCAAGCTTCGGTCGCCCTAGCCGAGCGGCGCAGTCTGGCTAGAGTGGCTTGGCGCTGCTCGGCCGTAACGAAGATGACGTAACGGTACAAGAAGTAGTTCCAGACCGTCGTGACGGCCAGCGCCATCGTCTTTGCGACGAGGTAGTTGATATGGGCCCGGCCGAGCGCGCCGATGAAGGCCAGCCCGGTGAAGTAGTTGATTACAATCAGAACCCCATACAGGAAGAGATGATGAACGGTGTTGGTCTTGACCTCGAAGGTCCAGAACTTGTTCAAGCTGAAGTTGAAGAGCAGCGAGGCCCAGTATGAGACAGTGGCGGCGAGGTAGACGTTGACGCCGAAGGCCCCCTTCAGCACCGCCAGTAGGCCGACATCGATCACGACGGTCGAGCCGCCGATGATGATGTAGCGAAAGAGCGGGCGCGACAGCAAGCCCGTCAATCTGGTATCCCTCAACATAGACTTAATCTTAACAAGCCGGGTATGGCGTAGCAAGAGCGTAGCCGGAATCGATGGAGGCTCTGCCCAATCTAGCCTCGCGGAACGAGGCGATAGATGGTGTAGCCGACGTTGCCGACACTATCTTCGATGATGTGTTCGTTGCGCTGAAAGACGGCCGCCGTTTGGAAGCCGTAGCTCGAACAGCCTTTGATGAGGCTCGAGCTGGCCGGGCCGTAGCTGATGATGTAGTTGGGCCGAGCCGGATCGAGATTGGAGCAGTTCGATTTGGGGTGGCCCTCGATCGGCCGGCTGAGGCCGGCCTCTTGGAAGTAGGCGGCTAGGCTGTCGTCACTGTAGTAGTAGCGGCCGTCGCTGTGCGCCTCGACGTAGTCGACGACACTCGAGCGCGTATCGAGCGTCTTGAAGGTCGTGAGGTAGCTTCGAGTCAGCCCAAAGGCGGCCGCCCAGTAGCCGAAGGCCAGCAGGAGCAGCGCCACCAACCGATTCTGGCTCCGGCGGTGGCCCTTGGTCAGGATCATGATCAGCAGCAGCAGAGCCGGCAGAGTCGGTAGCAGGTAGCGCGGCACCGGACCGGTGAAGATGTAGTTAAAACCAACGTAGGTTAGGATCAGGCTGAATAGCACCAAGCCACCAACCGCCTCGTGGTTCGACCGCTCGAATAGGTTGGTGTGAGCCAGGAAGAGTCGCCGAGACTCCATTAGGACTAGGGCTGCAAGGATGATCAGCAAGAGCCAGAAGCCGGTTGGATGAGGGCTGCTGAGGATATGCTTCAACCCGAAGGCGACGGCGAGGCTGATGGCCGCCATGATCAATGCGAGGATCGGTGCCAACCGAAACGGCTTGGTTCGCTTGGCGACCACATAGACCACCAGCCAGACCAACGGCATCCAGTAGAAGACGCTAAAGTGATAGCCGGTTAGCAGAATGTAGTCACCGGCCTTCCCTAATGGCCCTAAGACCTTGGGGTTATAGATGTCGTATTGATGCAAGAAGAAGGCCACCGGCCGGGCGTTGGGCAGTGGTGGAATGAATCGGTCAGCCACGATCCAGACTAAAGCACCGGCCACGAAAGCGGCGCCGGCTCTCCAATAGACCGGCCAGTCTAGGCCGAGCGTGAGGATCATGGCAACCAAGAGAGCCGGCAGCAGCAGCACCAGTGTTGGCCTGACGCCCATGGCCAGTCCGGCGACTAGGCTGGCGCCGTAGAGCCAGTTCGGCCTTCGGGTAGAGCAGAACCTCAGTACGACGGCAACGAAGACCGTCACGGCGAAGGTTTGGGCCATGTCTTGCATACCAACGACAGAGTAGACGGCGAAAACGGGGGTGTAGTAGAGCAGAGCCGTTAGGATCAGGCCGGCTAGGTAAGAGCGAGTGATGCTGCGAACCATATAGAAGAAGAGTCCGAGCGTCGCTGCGCCTAGTATGATATTGGTTAGACTGAGGATCTGCGGCGCGCTCAATCGTGGCAGAAGCAGCCAGAGCCCCTTCTGGAAGAGTAGCAGGAGCGGCCACTGAGCCTCGCGGTAGAACCGCATCGCTACGAGCGAGTGAGCATAGAGTACGACGTCCCATTGGTCGAGGCCGTGGCTCAAGTAGGGCAGGCGAGCCAGAAAGGCGGCGATGGTGATGACTAGCGCCAACCAGAACTGCAGGCTCCGCTGCGATATGGTCCGGATGGAGGACCGGTAGACCCGCTGGATGGCTACAGAGCTGGACATGTATCTAAGATACCACAACGCTCCGAGCCATTCTTCGGCTCGATCATCGCTGGCTACTGAGTCGGGTCGATGGCACCGATGTTGGTAATGGTGTCGTAGTAACCAATGGCCGTTCTGAGGGTTGGGTCGAACATGTGAACCTCAACGTGGCCACTGCCACCGTTGTAGAGCACGAAGGCCAGTTGGTCGTAGCCACGGCCGAGGAAGTCTCCGGCCACGAAGGTGCCGGTGCCCGCACTGATGCCCGTGAGGTTGGTGGAGACGTCGTAGTAGCCGGGGAAGATCGCCAGACTGGGGTTGAAGCGATGAACTTCGACGTGGCCGCCGCCACCGTTGTAGGTAATGTAGTCGAGGCTCTCTTGGTTATCGATCTTGGCCCGATCGGCCACGAAGGTGCCGAGAGTTGGGTCGCTTGAGCGCATGGCGGTGGCTTGGTGCGCCGCCCAACTGGTGAAGCCGGGGTTCCAAGTATGCATCTCGGCACAGGTTGAGCCGGTGTTGTTGGCGATGGTTAGAGCCAGATTGGAGAGCCCACCGGCGTTGCGCCGATAGGCCAGAAACTTGTACCCTGAGGCCGCACCGGTGACGTTACTGACACCAAGGCACGGCGAGGTGGGGTCACCGAACCAGCCCAAGAAGATGCCGGGGAAGCTCTGATTCAGATGTGGCGTGTAGGCATAGAGCGAGGCCGTCGCGCCATTCTCGAGGTAGGTCGACTGACCATCGATGGTGGCGTAGCCATTATAAAAATTGACGCTACAGCCGCCGCAGCGCGCGAAGCTGCCTTGGGTCATGAAGCCAGAGTAGGTGATGTTATCGTCGCCGTCCCAAGAGGTGAAGCCCTCGCTACGCTCTCGGTTGAACTTGAGTTGCCACGCCGCCCATAGCACCTGCCGGCTGAAGCCAGCGTACTTGGGGTTGCAGCCACCACCGTCAGGGCAGGCATAGCCCATGGCCGAGTTGTAGCGCCACGCGTCGCAGCTGTTGCCGGTGATGAGGCTCTCCTCCTTCTGGAGGGTGGTAATGATGACCTGCGGGTTGAGGCCCCACTGCTGGGCGGCCTTGTAGATGATCTGCGAGGCCGAGATGTTGCCCGGACCGTAGACCCAAGACGAGCCATTCCAGTTAAAGTCGATATCGGAGTAGTTGGCGAGGCAGGTGCTGCCCTGCGCCACTAGGAAGCTCTGGATCTGGGCTTGGTTCATGGTCGAGACGTTATCGAAGACTTGATCGTCGATCAGCCGCGAGTTGGTGTAGGCGTGAGCCGTGGCCAGCCGAACGCTGACCGCGAGCACAGCCAGCAGCGCGAGCGCGGCGTATTTGATCAGCCGCCGCTTCATGAGTTCACCGTCAATGGACCGATGTTGGCGGTGCCGGTCTGGCCGCTCTTGGCCGCCACCAATTCGACCTGCCACGTACCGGTGGCATAGCCGCTGGCGCTCCAGTTGAAGACGAAGTTGCCTTGGCCATCATTCGACTGTGGCTGGACCGTAGCGGTCTGGCCGGCCGGGCCCGTCAGCTGAACGACGCAGGTGGCGCCGGCGATGGTGAGGCAGGTGGCGGTGAGACTGGGAGCACCACTAGAGACAGCCGCCGCACTACCAGACGGTGGTGCTTGGGTGCCACCGAGCTGGCCGCTCGGAGCGGTCAGGCTTGCCACGACACGGCTCTGGTCGGTTGGGAGCGGTGAGCTGGGAGCCGGCGCGGCTGGCGAGTTGACGCTAGCAGTTGGGGTGGTCGCCGTG
>CAYMAB010000002.1:0-15033 GCA_964388345.1 uncultured Candidatus Saccharimonadales bacterium | reverse complement strand
ACCTCAACTCGTTTCGCGCCGTCGAGCGAGCCGCCGCTTATGAAATCAAGCGCCAAGGCGAACGGTTGGACCAAGGCGAGGCGATTGCTCAAGAGACGCGCGGCTGGGACGAGGCGAAGCAAGTGACCGTTTCGCAGCGCAGCAAAGAAGAGGCCCACGATTACCGCTACTTTCCCGAGCCCGACCTGCCCCCAATCGTCGTGACCGAGGCGATGACGAAGGCGGCCGGAAAGGATTTGATCACCCCAACCATCGTGAGAGAGAAGTTCTCGAAGCTAGGCCTCAGCGACGCCAGCCGCGACGTCTTGGTCAATGATCCATCTGCCACCGTCGGCTATCTAGAGGATATCGACAGTGGTCTCTTTGGGAGTAAGGAGACCGCGGCCTTCATCGCCAAGCTGCTGGAGCAGAACCCCAAGGTACGCGAGGCCTACGCCGATCTGGGCGCCGACCAGAAGCAGTCGCTGGTCGCGCTGGTCGATGCGACGATCGACAAGACCATCAGCAACACCATGTTCAACCAAGCCGTTGGGCCGGTGCTCTTCGACGGCGACGAAGTCGCAAAGTATCTTGCCTCGGCCCAAGTCTCCGGTCAAGAACAGCTCGAGCAGTTGGTCGACGCCGCCATCGAGGCCAACCCCAAAGCCGTGGCCGACTATCGTGCCGGGCAAGCGAACGCCTTAAAGTTCCTCGTCGGCCAAGTCATGAAGGCGAGCGGCGGCCAAGCCAACCCGCCGCTGGTCGGTGATATACTAAAGAAGAGATTGGGAGAGCCGAAGCCGTGATGACCCTTAACCTGCCCGCCACCAACTTCACCGATCCGCTCGTCACCGGCGCCACCCACGTGCTGCCGAAGATTCCGCTGGCCATCGGCGCCTTCATCTTCGGGGCCGTCATCATTCGCTTGATCTCGTGGATCGCCCGCGGCTTGATTGGGCTGGTACGGCTGCCGCGCGGCCTCAAAGGCATCTTGGTCTCGCTGATCGACGGCGCGCTCTGGGTCTTTCTCTTCATCGCCATGCTGCAGGTCCTAGGTTTAAACAACGTCGCGCTGGCCTTCTCCGGTCTGGTGGCGGCCTCCGGCTTGGCGCTGGCGGTCGGTGCCTCGGCCCTCATCTCCGACATCCTCGCCGGTATCTTTCTGGCCAAAGACCGCGACTTTAGCGTCGGCGATGAGGTCATCGCCGGTGATGCCACCAAAGGCGTGATCGAGAGCATGGACATGCGCCGAATTCGCATCCGCGATAAGGACGACCAGCTCCACGTCATCCCCAACTCGATCGTCGAACGCAAAGAGTGGGTGCTCGTCACCCGGCGGGCCGATCGCAAGACCAAGTAGGTGGGGGCTTGCGCCTAGGCGCCGGAGTTCTTAAGATAGGTATAAAGGAGGCGTCATGGGTGTCGAGCACGTTCTAGTCATAATCTTAGCGGCGGGCCTCGCCGTCCTACTCGTTCTGAGCATCGTGCTGGTCGTCATCATCATTGGGGTGGTGCGCAGTATCGCCGGGATCGCCAAGCGGGCCGAGGAGACGACCGAGAACTTGAACGACGTCTTGAAGTCGGCCAGCAAACGGATCGCACCGGCGGCCATCTCGGCCGTGGTGGTGGCGGCGCTGCAGCGCTGGGGCAAGCGCACCAAGGATAAGTCGTGAAGCGCGACGATCGTGTCCTGAGGGCCGTCATCGCCGGCTTCTTGGTCGGCCTCATCGGCGGCCTCCTGCTGGCGCCGGCCAGCGGCGAGGAGACGCGCAGGCGCTTGAAGCGTCGGGCCGAGCGCTTTGCCGGCGATCTGACCGACCGCGTCGAGGGGCTCAGCGCCGGTATCGGTGAGCGCGTTGAGGGTCTCAAACAGGTTGCCAAGGATCTCTCGAGCGAGGCTAAGGAGGAGAGCGGCGAGCTGATCGCTCGAGCCGAGGTCCTAAAGACCGATCTCCAAGACTCGACTACCACACTGCGCGAGGCCGGCCGCGGCGCCGCCGGTGAGGTCGTCGGCCAAGTTCGCTCGCTGATGGACGAGGGCGCCACCGTCATGGACGAGCTCGAGCGCCTCACCAAGCGCCTCGTCGGCTCGGCCAAGACCAAGCTGCGCCAGCGTCCAAATCAGAAGTCTGATCTGCCATCTGATGAAACGGACCCCGAAGCCTGATCATTATTAAGCCGCCGGCGTGAAGCGCTTATGGTAAAATAGAGACCAAGAGAAGGGGATTCGATGCCGGAGGGGTCGCCCGCGAGTGAGCTGGCCAAGCGCTTCGTTCATTTGCACAACCACAGTCACTACAGCTTGCTCGATGGCCTGCAGAAGGTGCCGGAGATGCTCGATCGTACCAGCGCTCTGGGTATGAAGGCGCTGGCGCTGACCGATCACGGCACGCTCTCCGGCGCCATCGAGTTCTACACCGGGGCCAAGGCCCGCGGTATCAAACCGATCATCGGCATGGAGGCCTATGTGGCGCCGCGGCGGCTGGCCGATAAGTCCGGCAAGCTCGATGCCAACCCGTATCACCTGATTCTCTTGGCCAGCAGCCTGAAGGGCTACCAGAACTTGATGCGGCTGACCTCGATCGCCCACTTGGACGGCTTTTACTACAAGCCGCGAGTCGACCGGGAGCTGTTGGCCCAGTACCACGAGGGCTTGATCGTGCTGTCTGGCTGCGCTGGCGGTGAGGTGGCGATGCACCTGCGCAACGGTAATATGGCTGGGGCCGAGGAGGCGGCGCGCTGGTACGCCACCACCTTCGGCGAGGGCAACTACTATTTAGAGCTCCAAGATCACGAGCACCAATGGGCCGAGCAGAAGCGCTTGAACGACGAGTTACGCAAGCTGGCGGCCCAGACGGGACTGCCGATGGTGGTGACGGCCGACAGCCACTACGCCCTGCCGAGCGACCGCGAGGCTCACGAGATCTTGCTCTGCGTCCAAACCGGCAAGACCATCGGCGACAGCGACCGCATGACGATGGAGATGGAGCTCTCCTTGACCGATCCGGCCGAGTTAGCCGGCCGCTGGAGCGGCGAGCCGGAGCTCATCACCAACACGGCCGCCATCGCCGAGCGCTGCGATCTCGAGTTGGAGCTCGGTGGTATCCACCTACCGCGCTTCCAAGTGCCGACGGCCCAGACCGAGCGAGAGTATCTCGAGCAGTTGACGTTTCAAGGCTTGGCATGGCGCTACGGCGGTATCCCCAAGGAAGACATCACGCACTATACGCCGGCCAAGGCTCGCGGCGTCGTGGCAAAAGAGGTCGTCGAGCGACTTGAGTTCGAGCTCGGTGTCATTGAGAAGATGGGCTACGAGAGCTACTTCCTTGTGGTGGCCGACTTCATCAACTGGGGCAAGAACCAAGGCATCATCTTCGGTCCCGGCCGCGGCTCGGCGGCCGGCTCGATCGTGGCCTACGCCCTCAACATCACCGATCTCGACCCCCTAAAGTACGACCTACTCTTCGAGCGCTTTCTCAACCCCGACCGCATCTCCATGCCGGACATCGACATCGACATGCAAGACACCCGCCGCGGCGAGGTCATCGACTACGTCGTGGGCAAGTACGGCACCGAGCGGGTGGCCCAGATCATCACCTTCGGCACGATGGCAGCCCGCAACGCCGTGCGCGATACCGGCCGCGCGCTCGGCATGTCCTACGCCGAGGTTGACGTCATCGCCAAGCTGGTGCCGCCGCCGGTCCAAGGCCGCCACATCCCGCTGGCCGTCTCGACCGGTCTGGCCCGTCCGCAGGCGGCCGATCAGCGGCCCGACCAAGTGCTGGTGCGTGAGTACCAGACCAATCCGAACGCCAAGCGCCTGATCGACACCGCCATTCGCCTCGAGGGTACCATTCGTTCTAACGGCGTCCACGCCGCCGGTGTCGTCATCGCGCCCGATGATATCGTTAAGTTTGTGCCGCTGCAGCGGGCCCAGAAGGGCGGCATCGTCACGCAGTACGAGATGCACACCATCGAAGACCAGATCGGCCTGCTCAAGATGGACTTCCTTGGTCTCTCCAACCTCACCATCATCAACAACACCCTGCGGATCGTGCGCAAGGTCTACGGTACGACGCTGGCGACGGCCGAGATCCCGCTCGACAACCCCGAGACGTTTGCGATGCTCAGCCGCGGTGACACCACCGGCGTCTTCCAGCTGGAGTCGGCCGGCATGAAGCGCTACTTGCGTGAGCTCGAGCCGACCAGCTTCGACGACATCATCGCCATGGTGGCGCTCTATCGGCCCGGCCCGATGCAGTGGATCGACGACTTCATCAGCCGCAAGCATGGCCGCAGCCAGACCGAGTACATCCACCCCGTCATGGAGGACGCGCTCAAGAGCACCTACGGCATCCTCGTCTACCAAGAGCAGGTCATGCAGATCTCTAAGGATATGTGTGGCTACAGCGGCGGCCAAGCCGACACCCTGCGTAAGTCGATCGGCAAGAAGAAGCCGGCCGAGATGGCCAAGCTGCGCCAGAGCTTCATCGAAGGCGCCATCAAGACCGTCGGTGCCGATCGCGCCTTGATCGAGAGCTTCTGGACCTCGCTGGAGGCCTTTGCGGCCTACTGCTTTCCGAAGGCCCACGCCGCCTGCTACGCTTTGATCGCCTACCAAACGGCCTACTTGAAGGCCCACTACCCGGCCGCCTTCATGGCCGCGCTGATGACCAGCGACTACGGTAACATCGACCGCATCGCCATCGAGGTGGCCGAGTGCCGCCGCATGGGCATTCCAGTGCTAGCGCCGGACGTCAACCAGAGCTTCGGCGAGTTTGGGGTGGTGCCGGAGCTCCAGTCGATCCGGTTCGGCCTCAACGCCATCAAGAACGTCGGCGTCGGCGCCATCGAGACCATCTTAAAGGCTCGCGAGGATGGCACTTTCACCTCGGTCGAGGACTTCGGCCGCCGCGTC
Organism: uncultured Candidatus Saccharimonadales bacterium; assembly: GCA_964388345.1. Taxonomy (GTDB): domain Bacteria; phylum Patescibacteriota; class Saccharimonadia; order UBA4664; family DATIHN01; genus CAYMAB01. Next base: position 10,136 of record CAYMAB010000002.1, on the reverse strand, counting down.
AGCGCCAGCGAGGTCAACAAGAAGGTCTGGGAGAGCCTGATCAAGTCGGGCGCCTTCGACACCCTAGGCGACCGCGCCGAGCTGCTCTTCAATATCGATAGCCTAACGGGCTACGCTGCCAAGGCTCAGAAGAACGCCCTCTCCGGCCAGATCGACATCTTCGGCTCGCTCGGCCTTGAGCAGAGCCTGCCGCCGCTGCACCTTGAACCGGTGGCCGAGGCGACCAGCCTGCGCGAGCAGCTCGGCTGGGAGCGTGAACTACTCGGCCTCTACCTGTCGCGCCATCCACTCGACGACTTCGAGGGTTTCTTACAGAAGAAGACGCGTGCCATAAGTGATATCTCGACCAAGCTCGAGGGCAAGCCGGTCGTCATCGGCGGTATCGTAACGACGGTGCGGCGCATCACCACCCGCAACAACGACGCCATGGCCTTCGTTGGGCTGGCCGATAAGACCGGCGAGCTCGAACTGGTGGTCTTCCCGAAGATTTATGAGGGCTCGGTCGAGTTCTGGGAGCCCGACCAATTGATCAAGGTTAGTGGTAAGGTCTCGGCCAAGGATCGCGAGGGAAAGTTGACCAGCGAGATCAAGATCATCGTCGACAAGGTGCGAGCGCTGACGGACGAAGACGCCGCCGTGGCCTACGATCCGGCCGCCACCGAGAGTGACGAAGACGCCACCGCAGTCAGTCAGCCAGACCCGGTCCCAGCGCCGCTGGCCGCCGGGCCGGCGGCGCCAGTGGCCGTGGCGGCCGATCCGCGGGCGCTCGTCATCACGCTGGCCGACGCCGCCGACACGGCCCGGTTGGTCCAGCTGAAGCAGATCTTGGCCGACTGTCCCGGCTCTCAGTCGGTCTACGTCGTGGTCGGGGCCGGCGAGGTGGCCAAGAAGATTCGCCTGCCGTTCGGCGTCGGTCAGCGCCCGGAGCTACTCGACCAGTTGGCCGCCATCGTCGGTGCTGGACGGGTGGCGTGGCAGGAGGCTTGATCTAGGCCCCATCTTATGGTAATCTTTTTGGGTTATGATTCAGTTAGAAGCCATCGAAAAGTCTCAACGCAAGCCGGCCGTCGCGGCCGTTCGCTCCGGCGACAGTGTGCGCGTCCACCAGCTTATTAAGGAAGGCTCGAAGCAGCGCGTCCAGATTTTCCACGGTGTCGTCATCCGCACCAGCCGCTTGGGGCAGGCCAGCGCCACCATCACCGTCCGCCGCATCGCCAGTGGTGTCGGCGTGGAGAAGAGCTTCTTATTGCACTCGCCCAAGATCACCAAGGTTGAGGTGATCCGTCGGGCCAAGGTCCGTCGCAACTTCCTCGTTTACTTGCGCGACCGCCACGGCAAGGCCGCCCGCCTAACCGAGCTCGGCTTCGATCGCGCGGCCGTCAACGTAGCCGACGAGCCGGTAGCCGTGGCCGACCCAGACATCGAGCTCGATCCCGATGCGCTCTCCGACGCCGAGCCGGTCGCCGATGAGTCGACCGAGCAGCTGGCGGCCGAAGAGAACCGTGAAGCCGCCGCGGCCGATCCGGCCGCCGACCCCGACGACGCCACCGACGAGGCCCAGCTCGAGGCCTCCGAGACTGAGGCCGGCCTCGACCGCGCCGACCAAGCCAGCTAACCCCCGGCGTTATTATGAAGACTCGTTCCACGCCGACCAGAGCGCACGAGCGCGAACTCTGGCTGGCCGGCCACCAGTCGGTTGCCGGCGTCGATGAGGTCGGCCGCGGTGCCTTGGCCGGCCCGGTCGCGGCGGCGGCTGTCATTCTGCCGCGTCGTAGCCATCTCGCCGGGGTGCGTGATTCGAAGCAGCTGAGCCCAGCCACTCGGACGCGATTGGCCCGCGCTATCAAGGCCGAAGCCCTAGCCATCGGGATCGGCTGGGCCAGCCATCGCGAGGTCGATCGGGACGGCCTAGGTGCCGCCGTGGCCGTGAGTGCGCGCCGAGCGCTTGAGGCACTTGATCTTGAGTATCAGGCCGTCTTGTTGGACGGCCCTTATGATTACTTACAGATTGAGGTTCCGGTCAGAGCGATCGTTGCTGCCGATGGCTGCTGCACCAGCGTGGCGGCCGCCTCGATCGTCGCCAAGGTCGCTCGCGACGCCTACATGACCCGAATGCACCGGCTCTATCCCGAGTTTGGCTTCGATCGGCACAAAGGCTACGGTACCGCCACTCACCTTGCCAGCCTCACCAGTGGCCCCAGCCCGATCCATCGTAGTAGCTTTGCGCCGGTCCGGCGAGCGCTTGAGGTCGGCCGTGTCGACTGAGCTGGGTCGCCAAGCCGAGGAGCGAGCGGCCGCCTACCTCGAGCGCCACGGCTTTGCGATCCTTGCCCGTAACTGGCGAACTCGTTGGTGCGAGCTCGATCTGGTGGCCCGCCGCGGCGAGGTCATTCACATCGTCGAGGTGAAGTACCGCTCGAACCCAGCCTACGGCAGCGGCTTCGACTACATCACGACCGATAAGCGCCAGCGTCTCATCAAGGCGGCCGCCGCCTTCATTGTTCAACACGCCCCGAACGCCGACTACCAGATAGATGTCGTCTCGGTCGAAGGTAAGGGTTCGTGGCCGGAGATCAGCCTAATCGAGAACGCCGTCACGATGTAGTGCTCGTGGTTGTGACGGCCAAGCACTTCGGGGCATAATGGAGCAATGGAACAGACCGACCGAACTTGGAACCTCTCCGGGCTCTATAAAAACGATAACGACCCCAAGATGGCCAGCGTCCGTAAGGCCGGCGTGGCCGCCACTAAGGCCTTCGAGTCGAAGTGGCGTGGCCGCAGCGATTACCTGAGCGACCCCAAGATCCTAGCCGAGGCTCTTGGTGAGTATGAGGCTTGGGAGAGCCGTTATAGCCTCGATGGTGGCGAGGGCTTCTACTTCCACTTGCGCAGCGCCCAAGACCAGAACGATCCCAAGATCAAGGCCAAGATTCAGAGCATCACCGAGTTCACCAACACCAACCTGAATCGCATCCAGTTCTTCGAGTTAGCGCTGGCCAAGATCGCGCCGAAAGACCAAACGGTCATGCTGGCAGCGCCGGAGCTGGCGCCCTATCATCACTTCCTTGAGCGCCTCTTCGCCAGCGCCAGCCACCAGCTCAGCGAGGCCGAGGAGCGCATCATGAACCTCAAGGCCGACACCTCGTATTCGCGCTGGGTTGATATGGTCGAGGGCTTCCTCTCGAAAGAAGAGCGTCAGACGCTGTTGGAAGACGGCAGCCGAGCCAAGCGCAACTACGAGAGCTTGATCACGCTAGTGAGCAGTCAGAACGAGGCGGTTCGCACCGAGGCCGTCCGTCACTTAAACGACATCTTTTTGGGCAGTCTCGATGTTGGTGAGATCGAGCTGAACGCTATTCTGGCCAACAAGAAAGTCGATGACGAGCTGCGCCACTTCGAACGCCCAGATTCGGGCCGGCACTTGAGCGACGACATCCCCACCACCGTGGTTGATGCGCTGGTCGAGGCCGTCTCAAGCCAGAATCACCTCCCGGCCCGGTTCTATAAATTGAAGGCCCAGCTGATGGGTAAGGAGCGCCTAGCCTACCATGAGCGCAACGTCGAGTACGGCCAACTCAATCAATCGTACCCCTTCGAAGAGGGCCTCGCGCTGGTCGGCCGCGTCTTCGGCCGCCTCGACCCCTTCTTTGCCAAGACCTTGGAGCGGTTCGTGAAGGACGGCCAGATCGATGTCTACCCGCGGCTGGGCAAGCGTGGCGGCGCCTTCTGTGCCATCCACCTACTTAGCAATCCGACCTATGTCTTGCTCAACTACACCGATTCGCTCAAGGACGTAACGACGCTAGCCCACGAGATGGGCCACGCCATCAACGACGAGTGCATGCGCGGCCACGTCAACGCCCTCAACTTCGGCACGCCGATGGCCACCGCCGAGGTCGCCAGCCAGTTCATGGAAGACTTCGTCTTAGACGAGCTGGCGGCCACAGCCGACGATGAGTTCCGGCTCGCCATCATGATGAGCCGCTTGAATGACACCGTCTCTTCGATCTTTCGCCAGATCGGCTGCTACCGCTTCGAGCAAGAGCTTCATAACCAGTTTCGCAAGCAAGGCTACCTCGCCAAAGAGGAGATCGGCCGGATCTTCCAGAAGAACATGGCGGCCTACATGGGCGCAGCCGTCGAGCAGTCGCCTGGGGCTGAGAACTGGTGGATCTACTGGGGCCACATCCGGGTCTTCTTCTATGTCTACTCCTACGCCGGCGGACTCCTCATCGCCAAGGCCATGCAAGACAAAGTCCGCAAGAATCCCAAGTTCATTGAGCAAGTTAAGACCTTCTTCGCCGGCGGCACCTCCAAGTCCCCAGTCGACCTCTTCGCCAACATGGGTATCGACATCTCGACGCCCGACTTCTGGCGGGCCGGCCTCAAAGAAGTCGAACGGTTGCTTGATGAGACCGAGGCGCTGGCGAAGAAGCTGGGGAAGATCTAGGCCCGGCACCGCTTCATTAGATTAGAAGAAGGGTTTTGCCTAGACGGGCCTCGGTGGACGCCGGTGACCAGTTATTGAATATCACCACACTCTATGCTACTATCGGGGCATACAGAGAGTCGGTTTGCCGGCTCTTTTGCCTAGAAGAGACCGTTATTAATAGGATATCCGCATGCAACCAAACTTTGTCGCCGCCCTAACGCAGATCGCCGAAGAGAAGAACCTGCCGCTTGAGACCATCATCGAGACGGTCGAGGCCGCCTTGGCCGCCGCCTATCGCAAGGACTACGGCGACAAGGATCAAGAGGTGCGGGTCGAGCTCGACCCCGTCACCAGCCAGACGCGCGTCTTCGTCACCAAAGAGATCATGAAGACGGTCGGCGAGGTCGAGAACCCGTTCCTTCAGATAATGCTCGAGGAAGCCAAGAAGCACGATCCCAAGGCCAAGAGCGGCAAGACCGTCGAGTACGAGGAGCACCCCGAGGACTTCGGCCGTGTCGCTGCCCAGACCGCTAAGCAAGTCATCATCCAGCGCCTACGCGAGGCCGAGCGCGAGATGATCTTCGCCGAGTATAAGGATAAGGAAGAGACAGTACTGGCCGGCTCAGTTCAGCGGGTCGAGGGCAACACCGTCTACGTCGACCTCGGCAAGGCCACTGGTGTGCTCTTCCCCTCCGAGCAGATCCCCGGCGAGCGCTACTACACCGGCCACCGCTTGAAGGTCTACGTCGTGCGCGTCGAGCAGACCGGCCGCGGTCCGCAGATCGTGCTGTCGCGGGCCCATCCCAACATGGTCCGACACCTCTTTGAGTTAGAGGTCCCCGAGATCGAGACCGGCGCCGTCGAGATCAAGGCGCTGGCCCGCGAGGCCGGCGTGCGCACGAAGGTGGCGGTGGCCTCCAACGCCGATGGCGTCGATGCCGTCGGCACCTTTGTCGGTGGCCGCGGTTCACGGGTGCAGGCCGTCATGGGTGAGCTCGGCGAGGAGAAGATCGACATCATTCTCTACAGTGAAGACCCCAAGGCCTTCATTACTAATGCGCTCTCGCCGACCAAGGTCGTCAGCGTGACGCTCGACGAGGCCGAGGGCAAGGCCATCGTCAAGGTGCCGGAGGATCAGCTCTCCTTGGCCATCGGTAAGCAAGGCCAGAACGTCCGCCTCGCCGCCAAGTTGAGCGGCTGGAACATCGACATCGTCAGTGCCGATGAGAGTCGGGTCGAGGCCGCCGCCGAGGCCGCCGTGCCCGAGGTCGCTCCTGAAGCGACCCCATCGGCGCGACCGGGCGATCTCGAGAACGCCTTGATCGAGACCGTCAATCAGACCGGTGAGCCCGAGGCTGAGCCGACCGAGCCGGAGACACCGGCGGCCGATCCAGAGGCATCAGACGCAGAGCCTGAAGTAGAGACTACCGAGACGGATCCAGCCGCGCCAGCCGGAGACTAATCCTTGGGCTTGCCGCGGATGGTACAATGGTAGGAGACAGATGTGGGTTGGGTAAGCACGACAAAGGAGTGGGGCGATGGACGCACAGTTTGATAGATTGACCGAGAATGCTAAGAAGAGCTTGGAGCACGCCGATGCCATCGCGCAGTCGATGGGCTCGAGCTACATCGGCACGGAGCATATCCTCCTAGGGGTGTTGCGCCAAGACGACTCGATCGGCGCCAAGATCTTGAATGGCGCTGGGGTGACGTGGGAGCGGGCCGAGCACTGGCTCGAGGCCGCCTCGAGCAATGTGTTGTCGCACTCCGGTCGCAAGGGCCTCTCAGAGACGGCCCGCGAGACGCTGACGTCGTCACTGTCGTGGGCCCAGCGCTTCGGCCAGCCCTACTCCGGCACCGAGCACATCCTCTACGCCATCCTGACCCAGAAAAATGCCCGCGCCAACGCGCTCTTGGCCGAGATCCAAGTCGATCCAGCGACGGTGCGGGCCGAGCTGGAGAACTACCTCGGCAACCAGCACTATACCTATACCGATGAGCCGGCCAAGCCGGCCACCAAGAAGGCCAAGTCGAAGACGCCGGCACTCGATCACTTTGGGATCGACCTGACGGCCAAGGCCGCCGATGGCAAACTCGACCCGGTGGTCGGCCGCGAGGTCCAGATCGGCCGCGTCATCTCGATCCTCAACCGCCGCAGCAAGAACAACCCCGTGCTGATCGGCGAGCCGGGCGTTGGCAAGACCGCCATCGTCGAGGGTCTGGCCCAGCGCATCACCACCGATGACGTGCCGGAGATGCTCCAAGGCAAGCGCATCGTCATGCTCGATCTGGCCAGCGTCATCGCCGGCACCAAGTATCGCGGCGAGTTCGAAGAGCGCCTGAAGAAGATCTTGGACGAGGCCAAGGCCACGCCCGATGTCATTCTCTTTATCGACGAGCTCCACACCGTCGTCGGGGCTGGCGCGGCCGAGGGTGCCATCGATGCCGCCAACATCTTGAAGCCGGCTCTGTCGCGCGGCGAGATCCAGACCATTGGCGCCACGACGCTAGAAGAGTATCGCAAGCATATCGAGAAGGACGCTGCCCTTGAGCGCCGCTTCCAGTCGGTGGTGGTGCCGGAGGCGACCGTCGAGGAGACCGTGGCGGTCTTGAAGGGCCTGCGCCGTCGCTACGAGGAGCACCACCGTGTCGAGATCACCGATCAGGCCGTCGAGGCGGCCGCCAAGCTAGCCAAGCGCTACGTCGCCGACCGTTTCTTGCCCGATAAGGCCATCGACCTCGTCGACGAGGCGGCCTCGCTGGCCCGCATCAAGCGCGGCGGCTCGAGTAAGACCTTGCGCAACCTGCAGCGCCAACTGGCCGACGTCAAGGGTGAGATGGACGACGCCGTCGAGCGCCAAGATTTCGAGGCGGCCGCCCGGCTGAAGACGAAGCACTCGATCATCGAGCAGCGCCTCGGCGCCCAGCGCCTCAAAGAGGGCCTCAGTGAGGGTGCCATCCAGATCACCGATGAGGACATCGCCCAAGTCATCAACATGATCACCGGCGTACCGGTGACGCGACTGATCAAGACCGAGGTCGAGAGCCTCGTGAAGCTCGAGGAGTCGTTGGCTAAGCACGTCATCGGCCAGACCGAGGCCGTTCGCGAGGTCGCCCGGGCCATTCGCCGCAGCCGCACCGGCATCTCCACCGCCACTCGCCCGATCGGCTCCTTCATGTTCCTCGGCCCCACCGGCGTCGGCAAGACCGAGCTGGCTCGGGTGCTGGCCTCGGAGATCTTCCAGTCTCGCGACGCACTGGTGAAGATCGACATGAGCGAGTTCCGCGAGCACCACACCACCGCTCGCCTCGTTGGAGCTCCGGCCGGCTACGTCGGCTACGACGACGGCGGCCAACTGACCGAGATCGTCCGTCGTAAGCCCTACAGCCTGATCCTCTTCGACGAGATCGAGAAGGCCCATCCAGACGTCTTCAACATGCTCCTGCAGATCCTCGAAGACGGATATCTCACCGATGCCAAGGGCCACAAGGTCGACTTCCGCAACACCATCATCATCATGACCTCAAACGTCGGCGCCCATACGCTCTATACCGAGGCCAAGCTCGGCTTTCGGACCGAGACACCCAGCGAGCAGCAGAAGCTCGATGAGGTTCACATCCAGACCACCGAGCGCGTCACCGCTGAGCTCAAGAAGACCTTCCGACCGGAGTTCCTCAACCGCCTCGACAAGATCATCGTCTTTCGCAGTCTCGCCCGCCCCGAGGTCAAGCGCATCCTCTCTCTGCAACTGGCCGAGCTCGGCGCCCGCCTGCGCGAGCAGCAGATCACGGTGAAGGTCTCGCCCGGCGCCCGCGACTACCTCATTGAGAAGGGCTACGACATCGAGCAGGGTGCCCGGCCGATGCGCCGCGCCATCCAAGACTACATCGAGGATCCGCTGGCCAATGGCATTCTGAGCGGCCAGTTCAAGCCCGGTGATACTGTCTCGGTCCTACGCCGCGGCGACAACCTGACGCTCACCACCCCACAGACGGCCCAGAAGAACTAGCCCCCGTCGTTAATAAAAAGAGAACCGCTCCACCATCTTGGTGGAGCGGCCAATCGGGTCTGCCGGCACTCGTGCTAGGCGTCTTGGTGCTGCAGCTGTCGCCACTTCGCCCAAGCCTCATCGAGATCGAGCTGGCCGCCCAAGATGCGCTCAACGATCGAGGCGTAGAGCGGCCGCTCGGCCTCCTTGATGCGCTCGTGCAGCTGCGTTTCGCTCTCGCCCGGCACGACCTTGACCTCCTCTTGCGCCAAGATCGGCCCGTCGTCCAGCGCGGCCGTGGCGATGTGGATAGTGCAGCCGGTCATCTCGACCCCAGCCGCCAGCGCGGCCGCGACACCATTGTGGCCCTTGAAGTCCGGTAAGAGCGACGGGTGAGTGTTGAGGACGCGAGCGATGAAGTACTTGCGCGTGAACATCTCGGGGCTGAAGATCGTCATCCAGCCGGCCATCACCACCAGTTCGATGCCCCCGCTGCTTGAGCAGCTCCGCCATCTTGATGGTGTAGCGCCGCCGGACTTCGTCGCAGCCGTTCTGCTTGGTGCGCGTACCCTCTCGGGGCATGGAGATGACTTCGATGCCGCGCGCCTCGGCCTTACCGGCCGCTTCGCACGGTTCATCGACCACGACGAACTCCGGCACAAGGCCGCTGTCGTACATGAACTCGAGGATGCTGCCGGTGCCCGAGGCCAGCCCGGCCCACTTAGTGATGGTCTGCAAGGTCTGCTCCCTGTCTGGTTTTAGACGATCGTGGCGGCCGTTGCCGCTGCGCCCATTGTAGCGTCTTAAACTGAGATTACAACGTCAAGCGAAACGACAACCCCGTGCCAGCGGCCGCTCTGACGAGCGACTTGGCACGGGGCGAATGACGAACGAACGTAACCGTTAGGCCGGTTGCGGCACGATGCCGAAGCCAGCCAAGCTGGCGGCGCGAACACGTTCTCCCAGTTCCGGGTCGTGGAACTTGATCAAGCAGTTGTCACGCTCGTCGCCGAGCGGTACGAACACCGCGCTGCCGACCGAGGCCGTGTCACCAAGACCTGCCGACAGGGCTGCCACCAAGCTGTCTCGATCCCAGCGCCTCACTTCGGCCGGCCTTTGGATGGGGTCGTAGTGTCCGAGGTCGTGGTAGAACTGGGCCTCCAAGGCCAAGCTGGGGAATTCGATCGGCTCGGCGTGGAAGTGCCTCCAGCACCAGCCCCGCTCGACCAGCTCGATCTCGTCCTCTTGCACTTCGAAGTACATCAATCCCGGTACTCCGGTAACGATTCTGAAGCATGGCTGGGTTGGTTCGCCGGCTCGGGCTTGCTCCAAATTCGCGTAGTTGATGTGATTGATGGCGTGGAGCTCGTCTTGGAACTGCGTCGGTATGTGGGTGTGCATAGCTCTCGGGCATAGCCGCACAACGTCACCCTCCCAAGCCGGCGTATCTGGTAGGGGTCGCAACCAAGTTCCATCCGACGACGACACCCCGCCGCGGTCGCGGTGCCAGAGCATGCGCCGGCGTTCGAACTCGTGTTGGTCGAGCATGACCATGTCGACCGCACTGATGGAGGTCTCTGGCCCGTCATCGAGTTGGAGCAGCCGGCGTTGGCGACAACGGCGCGTATGTGGCCGGCCGCGAGGCGCTCCATGCTGACGATGACGGGTGCGCCCTTGACCAGGTTCTGGGTAAAGACGCCGGCGGAGGTGCACTC
>CAYMAB010000001.1:9833-16287 GCA_964388345.1 uncultured Candidatus Saccharimonadales bacterium | reverse complement strand
GATGTCGCGGCCGCGGATCTCCATGGTCTTGTCCTTGGTCAACTTGAGGGCGCTGCCCAGCTCCTTCTTGAGCTCCTCGGCGGTGCGCTCGCCGATGGCGAGCCCGTACTGGCGGCGGATGAACTCGGCGATGGCGTTGTCGATGCGGTTGCCACCGACTCGTACGCTGTGCTGGGCCACCACCCCACCGAGCGACAGAATGGCGATCTCGGTGGTGCCACCGCCGATGTCTACGACCATGTTGCCGGCGGCGGCGGCGATCGGGATGCCGGCGCCGATGGCCGCCGCCACCGGCTCTCTAATGATGTAGGCGGCGCGGGCGCCGGCTGCCAGCGTCGCATCGATGACGGCCCGCCGCTCGGTCGAGGTGGCGCCGGCCGGCACGCTAACCATGACATCTGGGCGGCTCAGTCGAAAGCCGCCGGCGACCTTGCCGATGTAGTGGCGGATCATGGCTTGGGTGATGCGATAGTCGGCGATGACGCCGTCTTTGAGTGGCCGCGAGGCGATGATGCTGTCCGGCGTGCGGCCAAGCATCTCTTTGGCCTCGGCGCCGACGGCCATGATCCGGTTGGTCTTGGCTTCGAGCGCCACGACGCTCGGCTCGTTGATGACGATACCGCGCTTGGGCACGTAGACGAGGACGTTGGCCGTCCCGAGGTCGATCGCGATTCGCTTCGTTAGCATGTCATTAGTATAGCGACCTTCCCGGCCGCTACCAAGTTAGCCTGGGCTGCGCTATAGTAGCCCATAGTCATGCGTCGTATTCTCATCGTCATAATCTGGACGCTCCTGATCGCCGCGGTGATCATAGCGACCATTGTATTGGTGGCCCTCGGTCGCGGCTACAGCTACGATTTCCGCACCGGTGCCCTGAAACTCAACGGCCTAGCCGTCTTTGGCTCCAGCCCGAGCGGCGCCGATATCTTTGTTAGTGGCAAGACCATTCGCCGCCGCACCCCCTATCGCACCACTCTTGAGGCCGGCGAATATCTCTTTAGCGTCACGAAGCCCGGCTATCGCGACTGGACCAAGCGCATCACCATCTACCCCTCTGAGGTCAGCTGGGTGCAGTACATCCTCTTGATCCCGACCGAGATTAAGCCGACCACCATCACCACCGGCACGGCCTTCTCGCTACTCACCACCAGCTTCGATCATCACCACTTCGCCTACGTGGCGGCCGATGGCGCCGTCTGGATCTTCGATAGCGACCTAGGCAAACCAACCAAGCTCTACCAACCGCCCACGCCGGCCGCCGGCCAGCCGGCCGAGGCGGTGACGCAGCTGGCGTGGTCGCACGATGCCAGTCACCTGCTCGTCACCACCATGGCCGGCACCGCCGAGACTGATCGGTTGGTCAGTACCAGCGACAGCACTTCCACCGATCTTACTAACAGCTTCGGCTTCAACCTCACCGGCCTGCGTTTCAGCCCCAGCAACTGGCAGGTGCTCTACTGGCTCAGCCCCGAGGGCCTACGTCAGCTCAACGTCGGCAACCGGACGGTCTCGGCGGTGCTGGCTGATGACGTCGTGACCTATGACTTCTCCGGCAACCAGATCATCTACGTCCAGTCTTCGGCCAAGGGCGACGTACTCGATAGCATGGATCAGTCCGGCCAGAACCAGCGGCAGCTGGCCGCGCTCGCCCCCAGCCCGAGCTATCAGTTGGCCATCGGTTCCTATCGCAGTACGGCCATGGCGGCGGTGCTCGCCACTAGCACCCGCACCATCACGCTCTATGGCGGTATTAATAACAGCCACCCGACCAGCAAGGTCTTGAGCCACTCGGCCGACCAGTTGGCCTTCAACACCGACGGCCGCTTCCTTAATTATGAGAATGGCGCCAAGCTGGCGACGTACGATCTGGAGAAGTCCCAGACCGATCTGTTTGAGCCCAGCCCCGAGCCCTATCAACTAGTGGAGTGGTTCGACACCTATCACCTGCTTGTGGCGACGGCCGGCGAACTCAGTTTGGTGGAGTATGACGGCGGCAATGCTACCAGTATCACCGGCGCGGTGGTGGCGAGCGGTGTCGGGGTGACCAATCAGGAATCGAACATCATCAGTGCCAGCCCAGCCGGCTCAGATGGTCAGCTCAAGCTGGTGGCCTCAAGAATCAAACCGTAGTCTACTTGGCTAGCGGGAGCGTGTCGGCCGGCGTCTGCTTTGCTGGAGCCGGAGCTGGTGCGGGTGTCGGTGTCGCCGATGGCTGGATGGTTGAGCCCGACTTGTGGCCGCCGAAGAGGCCGCCAACGGCGCTGGTGATGTTCTGCCACGCCCGGGTGAACTGGCTGGTCAGGCTGGGGGCGTTGCCCGGCAGTGTCTGCGGTTGATCGCTTGACGTGCTGGTGTCGGTGACGGTCGTGGTGGTGGGCGTCGGGCTGATCTGGTTGGCCACCACCACGAGGCGCTTCCAACTGGTGCCGGGTGGCGTGCAGGTGATCAAGGTGACCTCTGGCTGGGTGCTGGGTGCCAGTACGCCGAGGTCGGTCGGTGCTACCACTTGGACGCTTGCGACTTGGTAGACGTACTTGTGCGACTGGTAGTCGAGGCTGAACTTGTCGCCCACCACCAACTTGTCGAGCAAGACGAAGACGAACTTATAGTTACCGGGCTCCCACCAGTCGTTCGAGGAGTGGCCGACGAAGACGGCATTGCCACCTTGGCCAGGCGCTGGGGTGGTGCCGTAGTGAACGATGCCGTTTTGGAGCGCCTTCAAGATGTCGGCCTCGGCGATGCTGGGCTCGTAGACGACCGGCGCGTTGACGTTAATCTTGGGGATGCTGATGGTTGGGGCGGCCGAGACGGCGGTTTGGTCGCCGGCCAGCTGAGCCGAGATGGCGGCCGGCGTACGCGACTTGGCACCAGTGAGGTAGCCGATCTGGCTGAAGATGATCTGGGACTTGAAGAGTACAAAGAGTAACAGGAACGAGCCGATGGCGCTTAGCACCGGCCGCACCGGGCTGGGCAGCTCACGGTGGCCGAAGCGCGGCTTGGCTGTCGCGGCGGGTTCGGCCTGAACCTTGAGCGCCTCGGCGGCTGGGCTGTGAGCCGGGATGGCTGCATGAGCCGCGGCCGGTTGGTGTTCGGGCGCCGGTGCGGTGCCGACCTCGCCAATCGAGGCGATCAGATCGCGGGCGGCCGCAGCGCTCTTGGGATCGTGGGCGTCGCCGCTGGGGTGGATCGAGCCGAGATTAAGGGTGTCGTTGGTTGGTTGCGTCATGGTGGTTGGCTGGTATTTGTATTATCATAATCTGGTTGGGCCGATCCACCAAGCAGAAGCCGAATGGCGACCCATTTGCACAATTATACAATTAAAGTATACTTAACGCAATATCCCCTGCTCTTTTCGGGAGCGGGGCTCAAGCCGAGCCAAACCAAGCGCAACTGTTTGGCGAGGCAAAGGAGAAACCGCCGATAAGCTGGAGAAAGTCTGGTCTTTCGGAAGCTGGCAGGCGGTTTGGACGCGGGCGAGTGGTGGAATGGTATACACGACGGACTCAAAATCCGTTGCTCTCACGAGTATGTGGGTTCGACTCCCACCTCGCCCACCAATCCTTTTTGACTAATCGAAGCCGCCAATCACCTTTATTAGACTGCTGGCGAGGCCAGCGACCGTGGGGTCGGGCGTCTGCATTATGGCTTCTTTGATCAAAAACGCTCCAGTCGAGAGCCCTTCATAACGAGCGCTGGGGTTTTGGGTGTAGCTGACGCCTAGTACTCCGGCCGCAGCTGCCTGCAAGTTGGCCGGTTGGCTGGTTAGCGGCGTTACCGAGACGCGCTCCCCCGCCCGAATGATGATCTCGGGGCCGACCAGTGCCAGATCGACCCTGAGTGTCTGCCAGAAGTCCGCCACGATCGCTAGCTTGGCCGTGATCTGATCCTCGGCCGCGATCGCCAAGGCCAGCCCGAGCTTGCCGGCGAGGCCAAAGAGCTGCTGCATCGACAGGATCACCAGTGTATTCGGCCGGTCGCGCAGCGTCTCGGGTGACTGGCTGATCAGGCCGAGGCCGTCGCCGGCGAGGATGAGTGGCTGGTGGAACCCAGTGATGAAACTCTCAACGAGGATGGCCGTCTCGGAGTTGTTGCTGAGGTCCGGCCCAATGAGGACGGCATCGGCGTAGCTGGCCAGCTCCATCAGTTGACCGGTCGCCACCCCAGCCAGCGATCCCGCCACGGTGGCCGGAGCGAACTCGATGGCGGGGATGGTGCCGAGCAGCCGCCTGAGCGTCTCTGGCACCACTAATGTTAACGAGCCGATGCCACTGGCGGCGGCGATCTGGTAGGTGGCCTGCAGGCTGGCGACGCCCTGACTATGACCACCGACCACTAGCAAGCGCCCAGCCGAGTGGGCGCTGATCGGTCGGTTCCAGAGCACCTTGGCGTAGAGCGGCTCGGTGGTTTGGCGCTCGAACATTAGTTCACAAGCGCGCGCAGGCGGTCGAGGTTGGCTTTGTCGGGCCCCTTGCCTTCGAGGCCCGGCACCTCAAGCATTCCCGGCACGTCTCTTAACTTAGGGTGGTTGATGATGACTTTGAAGCCGTCGTTACCAATGAAGCCGTCGCCGATGTTCTCATGGCGGTCGATGTGGGCGCCAAGGTCGGCCTTGGAGTCATTTAGGTGCATGCAGACAAGGCGATCGAGCCCGATCTTGGCGTCAAACTCTTTGATGAAGGCATCGAATCCGGCCTTGGTGCGGATCTCGTAGCCGCTTGTGAGGGTGTGGGCGGTATCGAGGCAGACCTTGACGCGGGGGTGGCCGCCCATGCCGTCGATGATCTGCTTCAACTCATCGAGACTATTACCGATGTTGCCGCCGGCCCCGGCCGAGTTCTCCAAGATCAACCAACTATCCTTGCTATCCTTCAACGTCTCCAAGAGCCCGGAGCAGAGTCGCTCGAGGGCCTGATCCAAGCCGAGGCCTTTGTGCGAGCCAAGGTGTGTCACGACACCACGGCAGCCGAGTTGATCAGCCGTGGCCAGCATCTGGGTCATGGCGATGATCGATTTGCGCCGCAGCTCCTCGTCGCCAGATCCGTAGCTGACTAGGTAAAGCATGTGGATAAAGGTCGGCATGTCAGAGTCTTTGCAGGCCTCGCGAAAGGCCGCGGCTTGGTCATCAGTATAGAACGTTGGCCGCCAACCGCGCGGGTTGCCAGCGAAGATCTGCATGCAGTCGGCCGTCATCTCCCGAGCCCGTTCGGGCGTTGTGGCTAAGTTGCCGGCCGTCGAGATGTGCAGCCCATACTTCATGCCTCCAGTGTAGCTCGTTTGGCTCCAGACTCAAAGGTCGTGACGGTACAGCGGCAACTGTTCGTAGTAGACCGGTGCCTGCTGGCCGATCTGATAGCGCTCGACGATGTCGGTGGCCGTCTCGTCGTCGAACCCGAGGTTAATGATCTGCTGGACCTTCATGACTGGATCGACGTCCAAGAAGAGGATCTCTTGGAGCGCCCGCTCGATCTTGATATCGCGATCGTAGATTCCCATACTACCCTCCACCTTTGCTGATAGCATAACGCATGGTTGGCTCCAAGGCATTGGCCGATCGCCCAATTCTAGCGGCCGCCAAGGCCGCCGATTTGCGACTTTGGTCACCCAGTCAAACTCACAAAAGCCGGTGCCAGTTCGCACCTATGTTTCTGCATCTTAGGCTTGTCAATTCTGTCACAACCTGCTAGACTTAATCTTCGTGTGTGAAGCACACTCGGAGCCGACCGACAAGGAGATATCCATGCGGATTCCCAGCTTTCTGCTCTCGCTGGTCGATGGCGGCAACACCAAGGCCATCAAGAATGCCCGCCATGCGCGGGATCGAGACCTGCCGGCCCATCGCCGGATCGACCGATTGGCTCACGGCCTGACGCCGGCCGACAGCCGCCAGCGCCACCCCACCGCCACTCCCGTTCACGCGGCCGACTGACGGCCCCGTTCTCCCCTGTCCACCCCTTCAACTCCACCTTGCTTCACGCGCCACTCTTCGGTCCGGGTACGACGACCCATCGTACTCGGACCGATCCATTTTGATCATTACGCCCATGCTTGCCCAACCTTATACTAGCCTGTTACACTGCCCCATCGGTGCGGAGTTATGTCGCCAAAGCGCGAAAGTCAGGTGAGACTGTGCCAATGAGAAGCCTACCGCAGGATCAGGTGGTCGATATCGGTTGGGGTCGAGCGCGCCGAACGGTTCGACAGACGCCGGCTGAGCGGTGCGAGACCGAACGATTCCTGTTCGACCTTGCGGCCTATGAGACCACCCCGCCGCCCTACCGGCCCCGATTGGTCGAGGTGGCGGCGCCCGACCGGTCGGCTCCATCACTCGACCCCGAACCACCCCAAACCCCCGCGCGGCACCCCCCCCCCCCCCCCCCCCCCGCGGGGGGGGGCCCCCCCCCCCGACGCCGCTGTGTTTGAACCCCCCCCCCCCGCCCCCCGAAACACCCCCGCT
>CAYMAB010000001.1:0-9823 GCA_964388345.1 uncultured Candidatus Saccharimonadales bacterium | reverse complement strand
GTCTGGGCGCGCACCCCGCGCCTAGGCCGTTTTCTTTGACCGCCACCCCTGCGCGCCGCTATACTAGCAGCTATGGACGAGACCACCCTAGACGCCATCCACCGCCTCTTGGCCGAGATCGCCGAGACCAAGACCAAGGCCAAGTCGGCCCGTGAGCAGATGGCCGACATCATGGAGCAGAACGACGATTACAAGGCGCTCGAAGAGGAGCTGAAAGAGTTGGCTCCCAAGCGGGCCAAAGCTAAAGAGGTGCTTAAATCCGACAGTGATTACCAGAAGTTCGCTGCCGAGCTCGATGAGCTCAAGTTCAAGCTCAAGGACCTCGCCGAGATCCTCAGCCACCACCTTGTGACCTACTACAGTGAGACCAACGCCACCCAGATCAAGGACGATCAAGGCGAGGTTCGCCAAGTCATCATCAGCGCCAAGATCGGCCGGGCCGAAGCCGACATCGCCCCGCAGAGCTAACGCCAACCCAACCTGTAAAACGATTGACAAAGTGCCCGTTTTGTTCTAATGTGAACGAGTTCGGCCTCGTCGCCGATGGTTCCTTGTCACCCCTTCCGCGTGAGCGTCCGGCGATCTGGTGGTTAACCCCCTTAGCCACCAGATCGCCGGACATTCGCGATCGAAGGGATAATCGGTATGGGTACGCAAGAGATAGACCATGAGTTCGTCAGGCGGTTGCGACTCTGCTACGTCCTCATCCTCCTGATTGGCCTTGCCTGCATCGCGTTTGGGCGGATCTACGACGTGGGCTTCGTCTTCGGTCTCGGCCTCGGTGTTGGGGTGATCTCGGGAGCCATGTTGGTGGGCACACTGTTCACCCGGGGGCTCTGATCGCCATGCCGTCCGAGATCAAGCTTGGTACGACGTGGCGAGCTCTCTCCAACACCGCTCCAGCCGAGCGCGTCGTCGTGACGGCCGTTGGCACTGAGGTGATCGGCTTTCGGCACCTTGTCAAAGACCGTCCAGAGCGGGCCAACGGCATGGACATCGACCGTTTTCGACAGACCTTCAGGGAGGTGAAGGTTTGAGACCCGCCCTGCGAGCCGAACCCGAAAGGAGGTGCCGCGATGGCGCCGCAGGTTCTGGTCGGTAGCACGTGGCGGACGCCGGTTGGTTGCGCTGAGGACGCCGTGGTTTGGGTCACCGGCATCGACATGCAGCGGGTGGACTTTCACTACGTCAGCGGATCTCGCGTTGGCACCGACGAGTCGGCCATCAAGGAGGTGTTCTGGGAGCGCTTCGAGCTGCTGGCGCCACCGCCCGAGCCGGTTCTCGAAGAGCTATGACACAAGGGGCCACTGGTCTCGCCGCGACGTCTTCGGACGAGCGGCGGGGCCGATCCCCCCCGAGCTCATAGTCAGTTGTGGGTTCAGGGGTCGAAAGCCCAAGGTTTTGACAATCAGTTCGCACGATCAAAGGAGGCCAGCGATGGTCGAAGTCGTCAAGCCCCTCACGCTCCAACCCGGTGACACTTTCGTATGCAGTACCGTCAGCGGTAATGCATACGTGAAACTGGTGAAGCTCGATGGAACAGAAGCGGATCTGACTGCGCCGACTCGAAGCAGTACCGGTGCCGGCAGCATGTTTGCCGAGGAGTTCACTCCATTGACGTTCCTAGTGGCGGCCAATATGGCGGCACGCATGCACGGATTCGTCGTCAACCACGTTGGCTACACGACTGATCGCTCCACCGGGCACACCCTTCTTACTGGGGTCGTCATGCGAGATGAGTAGTAGGTACCGGCCCACGCCCCGCGCGTTCGAGTAGACATCCCGTTTACCCGTCGGCGGGGTGTTTGCTTTATGACTAGACCGGGTTGGTCTGTTTGATCTCGCTTGAGCTATCGACCGTGCAGGCCTTCCAGAGGCCAATGCCGGCGGCGTGGGCTTGAGCCTCATCCTGTTTGAACTGATCTATCTTGTCGAACGGAAAGACGACGTAGGCGAAGGCGTAGCCCTGTTTCACCAAGAGCTCGTTTAAGAACGTGCCGTCGGGCAGGTAGACGTAGCGCAGCAGGCGATGGTACTTGTCGCGGTCGTCGCCGATGGTGTCGGCCACGAGGCGGACGGATTTGCCGGAGACGAGCGACTTGGTTTTACTGGAGGCCTGTTCGCCGTAGCACTGGACGGGCTTGCGCGGGTCCTTCACCTCCGGCGTGTCCATGCCGATCAGGCGGACCGTCTCGGTCTGGCCGTTCTGGGCTACCTTGATGGTGTCGCCGTCGTCGACGCCAACGACGCGGTAGAGCCCCGGTTGATTGGCGGCCACGCTGGAGAGCAGGCTGGGGTGATGGGTCGAGACGTACCAGAGACCGACCGCCAGCAGGCTGGTGGCGAGACTAATGAGGCGTTTGACGCGGCGGCTGAGGTGGTCTTTAGCGACTCGTTCGACTTCTTGTTCTGGAGACATAGGGATTATCCGTAATGTAGTAGCGCCACGGCTTAGTTTGGGCTTGGCTGATGCCGATGCGCGGCGAGCTGGTGATGTGATGAGGCTTCGATCCGGATGCGACCATGAGCGGTGGTGCTAGAACGCTGCGTCCGTAGTCGGCCTTCGTGATACCGAGGGCTTGGACGAGCTTGGCCGGGCCGTTGGCTAGCTGGCGCTCGTCGACATGGCCACGGCGAGCTTGCATCAGCTCGAGGCCGATGGTTGGCTCGAGTGCTCGGATGAGCACCGCCTCCCCCACCCCGTTGGCTCCGGTCACTACATTAAAGCAGTAGTGCAGCCCATATGTAAAGTAGATGTAGGCGTGGGCAGCCGGGCCGAACATGACGGCGTTGCGCTTGGTCGGCCCGCGAAAACCGTGACTGGCCGGATCTTTGGCGCCCAAATAGGCCTCGGTCTCGACGATGATACCGCCGGCTTGGCCTTCGCTTGACGTGTAGATTAGGACACAGCCCAAGAGATCCCGGGCAACTTTGCGGGCATCGCGAGCGAAGGAGGCTTGGTTTAGCGCAGGGTTCATGCCGGCCATTATAGCGGCATGCTAGACTGATGGTAATGGCGAACCACTCCCCCATCATCAGTCTCGAGGCGGCGCTGGCCCACGGCCGCGTCATCGGCGCCGGTGGTAAGGTGCCGTGGGATCTGCCGGCCGACCGAGCGCACTGGCGCGGCCTCGTGCACGGCCATGCCATCATCGTCGGTGAGGCGACGTGGCGCCAAGAAGGCAGTTTGAAGGGCAGCGTCAACGTGGTGGTGACGAGTAAGCCCGAGCTCGTGGTCGACGGCGGCTTTGCGGCCACTTCGATCGCGGCGGCCGTCGCGCTGGCTAAACAACACGAGACCAAAGAGATCTTTGTGGTCGGCGGCGCCAGCATCTTCGAGCAGACGATCACCTTGGCCGATAAGTTGTACCTGACCTTGATCGATCTGGACGTGCCGACCGGCGACCGGTTCTTTCCGGCTTATGAGGAAGATTTCAAGGCAACTGGTGAAGAGTCAGGCCGTGATAATGGATTGGATTATCGGTTCGTGATGTTGGAGCGAATACGACCTAGTTAATGAGTCGCCGGCTTCGGCTCGGCGAGGGATTGACCACTCTCAAGTTCGTGGGTGTCGTGGTTGGGCAGAAGCAAGCTGACGAAGAGCGACAGGATGACAACGAGGCCCATAACGATGAAGGAGCGGCGGTTGGCGGCGACGGTGGCGCGGCGGCTGATGTTGGCTAGCTCGGCCGTGATGTAGGCTGGGGTGCCGGTGTCGACCGAGCCGGTGTTGAACTCGACGTTGGTGGCCTGCGAGCTAACGACGCGGCTGAGCTGCGGTTTGGCGGCGGCCGGCAGTACGGTGCTGTTGTTGACGCCGGTCTTGAGGTTGCTCGTAAGAGTAGCGATCAAGACGGCGCCGACGATGGCCGAGCCGAGGGTGGAGCCGATCTGGCGGACCGTGCTATTAACGCCACTGGCCTCGCCGGCCTCCTCGACGGCCACGGCCGAGAGGGTGACGTTACTGATCTGAGCCATGCCGAGGCCAATGCCGAAGCCGTAGAGCAGCATGCCGGGAGCAAACGACATGGCGGTGGCGCCGACGGTGGTCGAGTGGTGCAGCACCCAGATGGCGGCGAGGTTCAAGACGAGGCCGAACTGGATCAGCCAGCGTGGTTTAAACCACTTCGATAAGAAACCGGACAGCGGCGCGCCGACGAGTAGCGACAGCGTCATTGGTAGGAGCGCGTAGGCGGTGTGCAGCGCGTCGAGGCGCAGGACGCCTTGGAAGTAGACCGGCAGGACGAAGATCAGGCCGATCTGGGCCAGCGAGAGCAGGCCGGTGACGAGCGCGCCGGAGGTGTACTGGCGGTTGGCCAAGAGCTTCATCGAGACCAGCGGCGTGTGGCCATGGCCGGCCCGGAAACTCTGCCAGAGGCCAAAGAGGATGAGTAGGATGGCGCCAGCACCGGCCGAGACCGGTGTGATCGAGAGATTATGCGGCAGGGTGTGGCCATAGAGATGGAAGGGTTGGGTGGCGCGGAACCAGCCGAAGCTGGAGGCTTGGATGATGCCATAGACGATGCCGAAGAGGCCGCCGGCCGAGAGCAGCACGCCCAGATAGTCGAGCTCCTTCTTCTCCTCGGTGTCGCGCGACTCCTTGATGATGAGCGAGCCGATGAGGAGCAGCAGTGCCACGAAGACGTTGATGCGAAAGGCCCAGCGCCAACTGTAGTGGGTCGTCAGGTAACCGCCGAAGACCGGGCCAATCGAGGCGGCCGCCGCGGCGATGCCACCCCAGATGCCGAAGGCGATGGCGCGGTCGCGGCCACGGTAGAGCGCCACGAGCAGCGAGGCGGTTGCCGGCATCATTAGGGCAGCGCCGATGCCCTCGATGATCGATTCACCGGCCAGCATGGTGGGAATGTTGTGACTGATCGAAGTAATAAAGGAGCCGATGGCGAAGATGACGGCGCCGACCATGAACATGCGTTTGCGGCCAAAGAGGTCGCCCAAGCGGCCGCCGGTGATGGTTAAAGAAGCGATGACGAGCGAGTAGGCGCTGATGACCCACTGGATGCCGGTGATCTTGGCGTGCAGGTCGAGGATGATGGTGCGCAGGGAGACGTTTAGGATGGTGGTATCGATCACGATGATCATCAGCGCCATCGATAAGATGACCATCGGTAGCCACTTACGAAAGCCCGACTGCTTCGGCTCACCGACCGGCTCGGCTTGGGGCGCCGCCGCTCGCTCGGGCCTCACTTGGACCGGCGTCTTGCTGGCCTTGCGGCCGCGGGGAGCTAGGACACCGTCAATCGATGGCACGGGCCCGCGCTCTCTCCCCCACTACCTCGGCCTGTCCGACGGCCCGGTTGACTTGGTCCAACCGCTTGGCCAACTGAGCCGCAAAGTGCTCCATGACTTCTGGCTTCACCAACATGATGACGTCGCTATCCATGCCGAAGACTAGGAGCTTCTGGCCCTTCTCGATGGCCATGGCCGCCCGAGCCTCGATCGGCACGACGACTTGGCCCTTCTCGCCAAGGGTGGTTGAGCCGTAGAACTGTTGGGTCGACAACTTCATGATTCCTACAAGTATGACTGGTCATACTGCGTCTGTCAATGACTTTATAGCGTCTGAACGGTAAAACCCCGGGGACGTTCCCCGGGGCCAAGGCGGCCGTCTGGCGACTCGCTACTGCGCGTAGTAGCTGATCGAATCGTGGTCTTGGCGCCGCTGGCGATACAAGATCACCAGCGCGATGAGTCCGGCGATGACGGCGAGTCTCTTCATGATCACCCCCAAGTTTGGTCAGTCCCTCCAACGAAGCATGCGTTGCAAATCGAGATCGAACTCGTCGGCCATGAAGGCCAGCGTCTGGTGGCAGAAGTGCTCGATGGCGTCGGCACATTGCTGCGCAGATGCATCTCGTTGCGGCCGCAACGTCTCGAGGTCTTGAAGCATCGTTACGAGCAGAAAGATGTGCGCCCAAGACCGAACGTCGTGCCCCTTGTCGGTCTCGCCCGGCTCGAGCCGCGGCGCGGCCATGCTAGGGTCGTGGGGCTTGGGGTCGGGGATGCCGGCACGTCGGCGGATGGCTCGGCCGTAACGCACTTGATGGCCCGCGATTGGCAGTCCGTACTCGAAGTCGCAGACATCGGCCTCTGAGATGACTGCCTCAATCGAAGCGATTGAGTGCTCGATGATCTCTAGGGGCAAGAGCTGATAGAGCTGGACCTGCAGGGTGTTCCGGTGGGTGTTGTAGATGATCGCGAGGCTCTCAATGTCACTGTTGCTAAAACCGGTATCCCGAAGTGTCGACTGGTAGCCCTCAAAGATCTTGCCGATGTCGCGCATGGCATCGAGGAGGCTATGGAGGTGGAAGAGGTTCTCCCGCCGAAAGCCATAGGCCCGGAGAAGTGGGCCGATATCGGCATGGAACACGACTGAGCTGTCCAGTTCGGCTTGGGTCTCTTCGGCCAGACGCATTAGCGGCCAGAGCTCTTTCCAATCGATGGTCTCGGTTTGAGTCACTGGCCTCCCTTCGGCCACTGGTGATGTGCTGACCCGTGGGTCCACCGTCATTATAGAAGATGAGGCCGCCGGCTCAAATCATAAGCGGTTATGCTCGCGAATCACGCGTCGGCGTATATAATGGAGGTATGGCAGATGTAACGATCGACAGCACGAAGGCCTATCTGGCCGAAGCGCCCGGCGCCAAGACTGGGGTCATCTTGATCCATGAGGTCTGGGGGCTGAACGACCAGATCCGCTCGGTGGCCGATCGCCTCGCCGCCGAGGGCTTCACCGTGCTGGCGCCCGATCTTCTGGCCGGGACCGGCGTGACCGATCTGGTGAGTCCTGAACTGATCGCGGCCGTCACCGACCCGGCCACTCGCGACGCCGCCCAGCCGAAGCTGCGGGCGGCCATGGCGCCGCTGTCCGAGCCAGAGTTCGGCGCTCGTACCGTTGAGAGCCTGAAGCAATGCTTCGCCTACCTGA
Source organism: uncultured Candidatus Saccharimonadales bacterium (assembly GCA_964388345.1). Lineage (GTDB taxonomy): Bacteria > Patescibacteriota > Saccharimonadia > UBA4664 > DATIHN01 > CAYMAB01. Next base: position 2,877 of record CAYMAB010000001.1, on the reverse strand, counting down.
AGGATCTTCCCGGTATCGAGCGGGTGGCGGCTTGGGGCTTCTGCTTCGGCGGCAGTTACAGCTTCAGCCTCGCCTGTGCCGAGCCGGAGCTGGCGGTTGCCATCGTCTTCTACGGCCACGCTCCCAGTGAGAGCGAGTTGGCCACGATCGCCTGCCCGGTCTACGGCTTCTTTGGCGAGAAAGATGAGCCGCTGGTAGCCGCCCTGCCGGAGCTCGATGCCACAATGAAGCGACTGGGCAAGCGTTTCACTCACACCGTCTACCCCGGCGTCGGCCACGCCTTCTTCAACGACACCAACCCCAACATCTACGACCGCAAGACGGCCGCAGACGCTTGGGGCAAGGTGCTCAAGATTCTGCACTCTCTCTAGTCTGCACCATCCATTCGATTCACTTACGTGAGGTCAGATTCATGGAAGAGGAGCCACTCATGACCGTACCGGAGATTGCCAAACTTCTACGTACCTCGAAGATGAACATCTATCGATTGATCCGGCGCGGCGAGTTGCCGGCGATTCGGATCGGGCACAAACTGCGCGTCCGCCGGTCCGACTTGAAGAGCTATCTCGAAAGCTGCACCGCCAATCCAGCGGCACCACCGACCCTGCCGATCTAGCGCCCCGAGCCCCGTTCGTTCAAACGAACGCCCTTCGGGGCGTTCGCAACTTTAGGGGTCGTTAATAAAGTTTAGTAACAGAAAGACGATAGCCCAAAGAACCCTCCAAAACCCTCGGAAGGCTCTTAGGGTGCGGCCACCGGCACCGGTTCGGGAACCAGCTTACCGGCCGACCACATCATGCGGGCGTAGGTATCGCATCGGACGGGGCGCAGGCCATCGTCGGCCGCCAGCTTGCCGAGGCAGTCGATGGTTAGCCGAAAGACCTCTTCGACGACTTCCTGATCGGTCAGCTCGTCTTGCAGCCACGGCGAGGTCATCACCCGTAGGCGGTGGCGCTCTATGAAGCAGCCGTAGATGAGCCCCCGATCGATCAGTCCAACGAGAAACTCGCGCAAGCGGTAGCCACGTGAGTCGCGGCCGCCGAGGTCGACGCTATAGGCCGTTTGGCGCCATAGCTCGCTACTGCGTTGGATCACCTGCCCGCCACCGCAGCGATGTCGCTTTGGTTGGGTCAGGCTGAGACGTCCGCATTCAAACTCGATGTAGGCACCCCCTAGGCCGAACTCATCGGTTGCACAGACCCCCGCTGTGACGAGGTTATAACTCACGCCTGACCACCCCCTTTGTCTTGTCAATGACGCGACTGGATACCGTACTTCTTATGATAGCATAAAGCGCCCGAGCTTAGACAAGAGGCTTTTGGTTAGGCCGTGAGGCGCTCGGCAAAGCGCTGGCGTAGCTTGGCTAGCTTCGGGTTGATGATGACTTGGCAGTAGGCGCGTTCGGGGTGGTGCCGAAAGTAGTCTTGGTGCTCGGCCTCGGCCGGGTAGAAGTCGCCCAGCGGCGTGATCTCGGCGACGATTGGCTTGGGCCAGAGCTTGGCCGTGGCTTGTTTGGAACGCTCGGCCACCGCGCGCTGCTCATCGGTGGAGTAGAAGATGGCCGAGCGGTACTGGCGGCCGACGTCGTGGCCTTGGCGGTTGAGCGTGGTAGGATCGTGCAGAATCCAGAAGATCTCCAGCACCTCGACCAGCGTGATGAGGCCGAGGTCGAACTCCAGCTGGACCGATTCGGCGTAGTCGGTGCGGCCGCTGGCGACTTGGTCATAGGTTGGATCCGGCGTGGTGCCGCCGGCGTAGCCCGAGGTCACCCGAGTGATGCCGCGGACCATTTGGTAGGCGGCTTCGATGCACCAGAAGCAGCCGCCGGCCAGTGTGATGGTTTCGAGTTTGGCCATGCTTCCATTGTACGCCAGACATGGTGACTCGCTAAAGCGCCAAAAAGAGAGCCGTTTCATGGCTCCCTTTGTACCTGTAGAGTACTCAACCACCTCACAATAGATGGTAGCCTCATTATAGCATCATGGTTGTGCTTGGCCAGTCCAAACTCAAGGGCGCTAGAGCGTGGCGTAGTACTGGCGCTTGGTGGATTGGCAGGTGTCTTGGAGCGAGGCATCGAGCGACAGGCAGAACTGACCCGCCTGTACATCACTATGATAGTAGGACACGAAGTCTTTGACGGCGCCGATGACGCAGTTGAGCTGGGCCTCTTCGGTTGGGCCGTAGAGACAGTTGGCCTTGGTGGCAGCAACGTTGCTCGACGTGTTGCCGGAGGCGTCGCGGCCGAGGCTTTGGTAGCAGGTGTCGACATAGGCCGACTCGACGGCGGCGCACTCGCCAAAGACGGTCGCAAAGTTCTCGCTTACGAGCCTGAGGGCGTGTGAGGTCTGCATCAGGTAGCATTGGCCCTTATAGCGTTCGGCCACGGCCGTGCAGGGGTACATCGGTTGGTCGGTTCTGAGGTAGGCGGTGCTGTGATCGTCGTTGACCTCGTCCATCTCGTTCTCCATGAAGACGCCGCCATAGCACGACTGCTGCTCCCAGCTATCGGTTAAGAGATCGCACATGGAGAGCGACTTGAAGAGGTCACTGTTCGTCACATCCATGATGCCGTGGCCGAGGCCGTGGACGCAGTTGTAGTGGTAGAACGAGTAGGGCCGCTCGGCCTTGATGTGGGCGCAGATCGTCGGCAAGGCTGCTGCGAGATTTTGCTTGCCGATGCGAATGACGATCGACTCCATGACGCCGTGGTAGTAGCCGGACCAACAGAAGTTGTCACCCTGATCGTAGGCGTCGTCGACGTTTCCAGCCAGATCGGCCTCGGTGCGGCCGATGGTGTGGGCCAGTTGGTGGCAGTCGGCCTTGACGTTGGGATCGGTGTTGTAGGCGCTCTTGAGCTCGGCGAAGGCAGCCGGCACG